>JANYHP010000213.1 GCA_025359005.1 Hyphomicrobiaceae bacterium
CACGACACCCTCACGACACGGGAGACTTATGGGGCTGTGTCGCGAACCACCTTTGCTGACCTAGCGTTAGACCGCCAGCCAGACGCAAGTATATAGTCTGCGGCAGTGGCCCCTTGGTCCAAAAGCGTTTGTTGGTACGCAACCAACTTAACGTTGTTCCACAGCTGCTCCACCACCACTTTAGCCACTGTTGGTGAATGGTCAAACATTTTGTTTGTACGGTAAGCATCCGGCGAAGGCCGCGGTCAGCGTCGCCTGATCAGGCTACAGCCCTGAGTGTCGCAGCGGCGTTGCGCGCGGCCTTCCAGGTCCACGGCAGCAGCTCATCGAGGCGCTGCATCGGGTGATCGGCGATGCGGGCGAGGACGTCGGCGAGCCATGCCTTGGGATCGACGTCCGAGAGTTTTGCCGTTTCGATCAGCGTGAACATGATCGCGGCGCGATGGCCACCGGCATCAGAGCCGCAGAATGTCCAATTGCGGCGGCCGACTGCAATCGCGCGTCCATTCTGCTCATATCGGGCAGGATGTCGTCGTCCAATACCGTTGGCACCCGCTGTATGGGCGTAAGGCACGCCGCATCCAGAGTGAGCGCCGGGCGACAGGTGAGTTCGTGCATGTCGAGCTGACGCCGGGCTCGGTGACGATCCTGCCGGCTTGGAAGTTTGATGCCGTCTACTGCGCCACCATCAATGTCGGCGCACCGCAAGTCTCTCTGGCAGCACTTTCCGAGCTGCACGAACTCTTGATCGCCTGCGAATCGCGGCTCCACTCCTCAGACGGCAACACCGTCACGCAGGAGAAGCACGATGGGCACGCTCATACCATACCGACAGAGGGCAGAGCGTGTTCGGGCGCCGCGAGCGAGGCCACTGGAGCCACCGCGACAACTCGATCTCGTATTCGACGATGCAAGACTGACGGGCCTCACGGCGATCGAACGCCAATCTGCATTGCAGGCGCTCGCACACCTGCTGCTGGAAGCAAGCGGCGTCGCAACTCGGGAGGACGGCCATGACCAACTGTAACGCGCTCATTCCGGCGCCCGTGCTGCAGCGCAAGGCCATCGTGTATATTCGTCAGTCGACACCGCAACAAGTCCAGGCGAACCAGGAGAGCCAGAGGCGACAGTACGAGCTTGTCGATGTCGCACGGCTTCACGGCTTCGCCAACGTCGAAGTCATCGACGACGATCTCGGCCGGTCTGCGAGTGGCACCGTCGAGCGGCCTGGCTTCGATCGCCTAGTTGCCGCGTTGTGTGCCGGACAGGTCGGTGCGGTCTTGTGCCTCGATGCGTCGCGGCTCGCGCGCAATGGCCGCGACTGGCATCATTTGCTCGAACTTTGCGGTTTGGTCGAAGCGCGCGTCATCGACCTCGACGGCATCTATGATCCATGTCGCCCGAATGACCGCCTGCTGCTCGGCATGAAGGGATCAATCAGCGAGTTTGAGCTAGGATTGATCCGCTCCCGCATGTACGAGGCCGCGCGTTCGAAAGCGCGGCGCGGTGAACTCAGGATCGCAACGCCAATAGGCTATACCTGGGACCGGAATGTCGGCTTGGGCGTTGATCCGGATTGCCGACTTCAGGAGGTGATACGGCTTGTGTTCCAGAAGTTTCTGGAACTCGGCAGCGCACGGCAAGTGCTGCTGTGGATGGCTTCGGAGAACATCCATTTTCCCTACCCGACAGACGGTAGAACGTTGACGTCGTTCGAGTGGCGGCCGATCAGATATCGCAACGTCATCTCGATTCTGAAGAACCCCTTCTATGCCGGTGTCTACGCTTACGGGAAGAGTGAAAAACGCACACAGATTGTCGATGGCCGGGCCCGCAAGAGCTATGGTCATCGCAGGCCGATGGACGCTTGGGACGTGTTCATCAAGGATCATCACGAAGGCTACATCAGTTGGCTTGAATATGAGCGCAACCAAAAGATTTTGGCTGGCAATGCCTATGGCCAAGTTGGTGAGACGAAGTCTGGACGTGGCGGCCAGGCCCTGCTCTCGAGCCTCATTCATTGTGCCCGCTGCGGTCGCCGGCTCACTGTCGCGTATGTTGGACGCGATCGCCGCCCGGTCTACAGGTGTGACAGGCCAAACCTGCAGCTTGGGCAGAAACGCTGCTTTACGTTCGGAGGCAAGCGCGTCGATGAAGCTATCGCATCCGAGATGCTGCGCGCCGTGACGCCTTTGGCGATCGAGGCCGCGAAGGAGGCAGGACGCATGCTGAAGGACGGAGAGACGGATCGCCGGCGCATCGCGGAGTTGGAACAGCAGCAAGCCAAATACGACGCCTCCTTGGCTGAACGGCGTTATGCCGCCTGCGATCCTGACAACCGCTTGATCGCGGCGCAGCTGGAGAAGGCTTGGGAAGCAGCCCTTCAGCGCGTCGAAGCCTGCCGACAACAGATCGAGACGCTCGACGCTGCGCGTGTCGAGCAGGCGCGTCCAGATTTTACTGGGCTCGCCGACGATCTTGCTGCTGCATGGAAGGCTCCGAAGGCAACAATGCGAACGCGCCAGCGTCTGGTACGGTCGCTCATCACGGAGATCATCGCCGATGTCGATGATGCTGCTCGCGAAGTCATTCTCGTGATCCACTGGAAAGGCGGGCAGCATTCTGAACTGCGCGTCAAGAAGCCGAAAACCGGCGAGCACGGCTGCAGCACACCCGAGCAGGCACTCGCCATCATGCGCAGCATGGCCGGTCGATGGTCCGATCAGGATATCGCCGCTTCTCTAAACCGCATGGGAATGCCGACCGGGCAAGGTAAGACGTGGACAGCGCACCGTGTCGGGTCGATACGCCGCGTCAATAATATCCACGGCTATCTCCCCGCCGATAAGAGCGGCGAATGGCTGACGATGCGCGACGCCGCAACAAAGCTCGGCGTCAGCCATCATCAAATTCGCAAGCTCATTAAAGCCGGCGTCCTGAAGAGCGAGCAGATCATGCCGGATGCACCACATCAGATCCGGGCGGTCGATCTCGAAAGCGAATACGTCTCCGTCGGGCTCAAGCGAAAAGGTCGCCCGTGTCGGGCAACTCCAGAAAACCAGCTCTCAATGTTTTCAGACACTTATGAAGGGGGTGCAGAATGACTCGGTCATCGCGATCGCGATCTCGATAAGGCCCGGTGCCACGGCCCCCGACTTTATGCTTCCCGACTTCATGACGCACGGCACCACAGCCGGCGCTGATTGTGCCGGCGGCGCCAGCATCACAGGCACGAAGCTCAGCGCAGGTCGCGGTACCGACGGAGTGCTGCCTCGATGCGGCTCGCTCGCTGTCGCTGCCACTTCGCCGCCAAGGTCACGGCGCCAGCGGAACAGCAGGCTCGTATGAATGCCGTGCCGACGCG
>JANYHP010000226.1 GCA_025359005.1 Hyphomicrobiaceae bacterium
TTGAACGAATGGAAATCGTAGAGCCGGTCGAGCCCCGGCACGGTGACGGCCGAGAACTCCAAACACATAAAGCGGCCACCGATCTTGAGCACGCGGTGGGCTTCCGCCAGCGCGCGGTCGAGATGCGTCACGTTGCGGATGCCGAAGGCGATCGTATAGGCGTCGAAGGTGCGGTCGGGGAACGGCAGCGCCTCGGCGTTGCCTTCGGTCAGCGTGATCTGGTGGCTGAGGCCTGCGGTCTCGACACGGCGCTGGCCGACGGCGAGCATTTCGGGGCTGATGTCGACCATGTCGATCGTCGTCGCCGGCCCGGCGGCGCGCGCGATGCGCAGGGCGATATCTCCGGTGCCACCCGCCACGTCCAGGTGGCGGTATGGCCGATCGCCCTTGGGCGGCGCCAGCCAAGCCACGAAATCCTGCTTCCAGAGCCGGTGCAGGCCGCCCGACATGAGATCGTTCATCAGGTCGTAGCGTTCGGCAACAGATGCGAACACGCCGTTGACCTTGGCCTGGCGGTCTTCAGGGCGCACACTCTCGAAGCCGAAGGTGGCTGAGGTGTCGGCCGCGGAGCCATGCGCCTGTGTGACAGGGGGGGGCGGTAGGATTGTGCTCATGGGTCGTCTATACCCCATTTCGACACCTCGCAAAACGCGGCACGGCGGCCCCGCGGGCCACTGCGCCAGCCTCTTCCAGAGACACGTTGATGACCAAGACGATCTTTATTACCGGTGGCTCGCGCGGGATCGGGGCGGCCACTGCCCGGATGGCAGCGATGGCCGGCTACGATGTGGCCATCACCTACGCCAGCAACCGTGAGGCGGCGCAAGGCGTGGTTCGCGATATCGAGGTGGCGGGGCGTCGCGGGGTCGCAATTGCCTGCGACACGGTGGATGCGGATGGGATCAAGCGGGCGTTCCGCGACTTCGATGCGGCGTTTCCCAGGCTGGACGCGTTCTTCAACAATGCCGGGATCATGGGCAAGGCTGGGCCATTTATCGACATTGCGACGGACCAGCTTCTCACCGTGATGGCCATCAATACAACGGGCGCGTTCGTGGCGGCGCAGGAAGCGGCGCGGCGCATGGCCAAGTCGCGCGGTGGTCCGGGCGGCGCCATCGTCAACATGTCGTCGATGGCGTCGAAACTGGGCGGCGCTTTCGAGGCGACGGATTACGCTTTCTCAAAGGGTGGGATCGATACGTTGACGATCGGTCTGGCTAAGGAATTGGCGCCCGAGGGCATCCGGGTCAATGCCGTGCGTCCGGGGCTGATCTACACCGATATTCACGATTCGAGCGGCATCGTCGGTCGCGTCGAAAAATACAAGGACATGGTGCCGATGAAGCGCGGCGGCAGTGCTGATGAAGTCGCCGACGTTGTGCTTTACCTGCTGTCGGACAAGTCGTCCTACGTGACCGGCGTGCTCGTCGATGTGGCTGGGGGCCGCGGGCTTTGAGGACCCGCCCCGGGCTTGTCGCGCAACTTTTGCCTGCGGCTTCTGCCAAATAAAGACGGGGCCCCCGTTTCCGGAGGCCCCGCAGTTGGTGTGAGCCGAGCAAACGCAGGAGGCGTTCGGCTCACTTGACTACAATACTCCTGCACGCTCCGCGTGTCTTTCGAAGAATGGCAACAAGTGAGTTCGATCCGGTTGTGGTCTCAGGTCCATGTTCCATAACCCAAAATAAACTATTGAAGTGGAAACAAATCGACGATCTTTTGTCTGACGGTTGAAGTTAATCTGTCAGCAAACGATTCAGCCGAGAGTAACGGCGTGTGTTTTCACTTGGGCGGGTGTGTAATCGTGGCGTTATTGTCGGTTCAGCAGCAGGAAGAATACTGGCTCGGCGCGCCGTCGCGGGCGGCCTCGTCGATGTGGCTGGTGTCGCTCGGTCTCGGGCTGCTGGCGCCGATCATCGCCGGCGTGGTGCTCGCGCCGGACCTGCTGCAGGGCGCGATGGTGGTCGTCGGCCTCATCGTGGCGCTTTTCGTGTTGGCGGCAACCGCCGCCTATACCTTGGAACATATGACGGCTGCGACGCCGGTCGGGCTGGTGGTGCGTCCAGAACGCGGGTCCGTGGCTATTGTCTTTCGCGGTGTGCTCGGCGGCCGGGAGATCCCGTTCCAGTTCCGAGAGATCACGCGGCTCGAGCCGGTGCAGGGGCGGGATCGGGACGGCTATCTGTTGCCGCAGGTGGACGTGCGGACGCGCGGCGGAGAAAGTTTCATCATTCCGTGCGAGATCGATCAGAGCGAGCTGACGCATCTGCAAGGGTTGATCGGCCTCGCCGGCCGTCGCGCCGGCCGGTGATGCGGGGGCAGGCGGCTCGCGGCCTGCTGAGGCTGGATACAAGGGTGTTTGGGGATCGACGCCGGTTGGGCTAGAAGGTGCTGGCCAGCGATTCTTCCCTCGCCTGGTGGTCGCGCGATGGTCGCGCCACTCCGCCCGCTTCGGTGGACCCCGCGATGGCCTCGTCAGACTCTCAGAAATCCCAGACCGCCTCGTTGCCGGTGCCTGCTGTGCGCGCGGCCGAGACGGTGCTGCCAGCCCATCTGCGCGACATCTGGCCGGGCGGCGTCACGCCGACCGCCGATTATGTTGCCGCCGTCGAGCATATGCGCAATGGCAGCGGCCACCTGTTCGTCACCGGGCGCGCGGGCACGGGCAAATCAACGCTGCTGCGCACGCTGCGGGAATTGGTCGACGACGAGATCGTGGTGGTGGCGCCGACCGGGCTCGCCGCGGTGAACGTCGGCGGGCAGACGATCCATTCGTTTTTCGGCCTGCCGCCGCGTCTGGTCCGGCCCGACGATATCCGTCGCAGCCGCAATGGCCGCATCATGCGCAAGATCAAGCATCTGGTCATCGACGAGGTGTCGATGGTCCGGTCTGACCTGATGTGGGCGATCGACCAGTCGCTGCGCATCAATCGTGGCAAGCCGCGCGAGCCTTTTGGCGGCGTGCGGCTGATGCTGTTCGGCGACCTGCACCAATTGCCGCCGGTGGTGCAGGAGCACGAGGTTGCCGACCATCTCGATGAAACGTTCGGCGGTCCGTTCTTCTTCTCGGTGCCGGCGCTGATGGAGGGCGAGGGAACGTCGCTGCTGGAGCTTAATCAGGTGTTCCGGCAAAGCGAAGGGCCGCTGCTGACGGTGCTGAACAAGGTGCGCGAGGGGCATGTCGACGAAGACGATCTCGTGGTGCTCAACGAGCGGGTGCGGCCAATCCGGACATTGGCGGAGGGCGAAGCGTTCGTCATTCTCACGCCGACAAACGCTGCCGCGCAACGCATCAACCTGGCCTATCTCAATGCGCTGAACGGTGCGGCCTCCACATATACCGCGGGCACCACCGGTGAGTTCAATCCGAGTGCGCAGCCGACTGACCAGACGTTGACACTGAAGGTCGGCGCGAAGGTCATCATGCTGCGCAATGACGCCGACCGGCGCTGGGTCAATGGCTCGATCGCGCGCATCGCACGGCTGGAGGAGAAGCGCGTGTTCATCACGCTCGACGGCAAGGAATACGAGGTGGAGCCGGCGCTGTGGGAAAACCGGCGCTATGCCTACGATCAGGCCGAACAGAAAATCGTCGAGACGGTGGCGGGCACGTTCACGCAGTTTCCCGTGCGGCTCGCCTGGGCCATGACGATCCACAAGAGCCAAGGCATGACGTTGGACAATGTGTACCTTGATTTGGGACGCGGGACGTTCGCGCACGGCCAGTCGTATGTGGCG
>JANYHP010000284.1 GCA_025359005.1 Hyphomicrobiaceae bacterium
TTTCCAGTCCGGGCTCGGTATCGGGCTTGATGGCATCGACCGGGCACTCCGGTTCGCAAACGCCGCAATCGATGCATTCGTCCGGATGAATGACCAGCATGTTTTCGCCCTCGTAGAAGCAGTCGACCGGGCACACTTCAACGCAATCGGTGAACTTGCACTTGATGCAATTGTCGTTGACGATGAAGGTCATGGGAGTGCGGTCCTGTCGTAGCGGCCTCGGCCGACGGCGCGGGATGGGTTTGACCGTCAAATCTTCGGCCAATCGCCGGCTTCCGTAGAACAAAGCCCGAGGCGACACAAGCCGGGCCGCAGCCGGCAAAGCCCCACGCTTTTGACGCATTTCGTCGCCAGACTTGCTGGTATCGACCGGAGGGCTGGTTCGGTGAGGGGCGCAGCGACACGACCTGTCCACGTCGTTGTTTGGCTGCCTCGGCACTGATCTTGCTTCGCGGGCGGCGTCTTTGCAGCAAATAGCGGTGCGTGTCGTTTGATCTGCTGCCTGTTGTCGTTGAAAGTGCTATGCCTAAAATGGCGCATGGCGTCATCGTAAAGTCAGGCCGTGCCGTACTAAGTGGGCGGATTGCGGCGGCGTGTCGCGCCTCTGGTGCGGCAGGTGCGGGTGCCGACATGGCAGATGGGTGTGCAATGCCTCCGACCGTCATGCTGGCGCTCGTGAAAGTAGCAGGGTCTTCGGGAAACGGTTCCCGGGCCAAAAGTTCCCCAGCCAAGCCGGGCCTGGGCAGGAGCGGATGATGGCAATCGTCGAGTACCTCAAGTCGCTTCTGGTCCACCTCGGCTTTTCGGCCGATCGGCTGCCGCTGCTGATCGGGCTTGCCGCGACCGCCATAGCCATTCTTTATGCCCGCCCCTTCTTCGGTCGCCTCGGGCGCATCATCGAAGCCGTCTTTCTCAGCAACTGGCAACTCGGTCTGCTTGGCACGACTGGCGTCGTGCTCTCGCTCGCCTCGGGCTGGACCACCTGGGATGGCATGAAGAATTTCACCGGCGAGCCGGTGCTCTCCGCCATGGTCACGTTCGGCATCCAGGGCCTGATGCTGATCGTCGCCTGGCTGATCGGCGAAAGCTTCGCCACTGGCATGAACCAGCAGGTACCCAAAGGCCAAGGCGCCGCCGCCACGTTCGCGACCAGTCACAACCTGCAAGTCGCCACCGGGCTCTCGCTCGTCGGCATCACGCTGGTCGGCGTCGGCGCGGCAGTGCTCGCCATCAATGGCAAGCGGCCGGACGCCAACCAGATCGCTCTGTGGATGGCCTATCTTGGCGCCGGCGCGCTGCTGTCGGGCCTGCTGATCGTCGCCGCTCGTGCGCACACGTTGCGCGGCTATTTCGACGCCACCCGCGTCATCGTCCGCACCGCAATCCTGTGGGTGATGTTCCTGGCCTGCATGGCCACCAGCGTGTTCTTCTCGTTCGACAGCTTATTCTCGACCATCTTCCCCGCCTCCGAACGCGTGCGTGCCGCCGAGTTGCGCGCGCAGAACCAGGTGTCCGGCATCGTCTCCGACATCGGGCAGACGATCGTGCACGGCCAATTGAACGAATCCGAGCAGCTGTTCGCGACCGAGGGTTGGAAGGCCTATGACGACCAGCTGGCAAAACTGTCCGCCGCCGCCCAGGGCAGCCAGAAACTGATCGAAGAATATTTCCAGACGCAGATGGAGGACCGCCGCCGCGGCATCGCCCAGCAGCAGGAACGCGTCACCACCGCCCAGAGCGGCACGGTCGGGCTCGCCAACAAGAAGATCGGGCTGACCGACGAACTGGCGCGCTTGAAGGCGGATCGCCCGGCGTTGGCCGAGGACTACTCCAAGCGCAAGGGCGATGTCGACGCGATCCTGAAAGATCTCGATGCCAAACGTGTCGAAGCAATGGCTGAAGCCCGCGGCGTCGAAGGCACCGGCAAGATCGGTGAAGGCGCCATTTTCCGCCAGCGCAAGGCGGAAGAAGCAGCACTGCGCGACAAGCAGAAAATTGCCGAGGAACGCCTGCGCGACGCCCAGAAGCGGTTCCAGCAGGTGGAATCGCGACTGAGCCAGGTTGAGCGCGAGCTATCGATCATCGACGGCGATATCGCCAAACTGAAAGGTGAGGAGCAGACAGCCCAACAGCGTATCAAGCTCGCCGAAGACGCCAAGGGCGTCGAGGAAGGCCCGCGCCTCGATCCCACCCGCATCATCCCTGCTTTCGAAAAAGCGCGCGTCGAGTTTCGCCAGAACCCCAAGACTGAGGGTCTGGCGCAGGTCCAGGGCCTGTGCTCGCAACTTGTTGCCTCCATGTCTACGCCCGCCACCAGGGATAAGGTGCGCGGCATCGATTGCGACCCCAAGACCGCCGCCGAGGCCGCGTCCCACGTCTTCGCGCTCAACGCCGGCATGGTCGCCTTCGAATTGAACTGCGCCGGCGGCGACAAGCTGGCCCTGCATACGACGGCAGACGCGTTGTTCGGTTTTGCCCGCAAATGCGTGCAAGACTCAGGGTTAGGTTCGAAAGACACCGACACGCTGCGCCAGAAGATCAATTTCATCGAACTCAACCGCGACGACAAGGCCAACCGCTTCGTCGTCACCTGGAACGCTTTCCAGGATGGCAACCGGCTCGCCTATCTGTCGCTCGCCATCGCCATCGCGGTGGATGGCCTCGTCTTCATGTCCGGCCTGTTCGGCGCCAACGCCGTACGCTCGCCGCTGTCGGACGTGCCGACCCACAAGGCCCGCAGCGCCGAACAGCTCGAAGGCATCATCGACAACGCGCTGCTGCCGCACAAGTTCGAGAACGCCCGCATCGTCATCGAGGCGATGCACGCCGACACCAGCCTTGCCGGCTATACCGCCATCGTCGATCTGCGCGAACTCGATCCGCAATCGGAGACCGTGGTGCGCCGCGTGCTCAATGCGGGCGCGACCATCGGCGCGGTAATGCGCAACCCCGATGAGCCCGCCGTCTATGCGATCCGGCCGGAGCTGTTTGAATATCTCTCGATCACTGGCGCGCGCGCGTTCCACAAGCACGGCAAGCTCGTCCAGGAAGACATCGCCGAAAAGGTGCGCCAGAACGAGTTGGAAAAGATGGTGCGCGTGGCATTGCTTCCGGATGTGCAGGCGAACGCGGAAGCGGTGATGACCTACGCGCACCCCATGAATGCCTCCGAAGATGGCTACATGAGCGAGATCCTCATGCACGAGGTCAAGACCGAGCACGTGCTGCCCGTGCGGGGCGTTCTTAACGCCGGCGCCGCGCACAACGCAGTCCGGCGTCAGTTGGGCGAGCAAGGCCGCTACGAATTGCACGCCGACTTGTACAAAACGCTCGCCCGCATCCGCGCGCGCATGCTGCTGGGCGCCTCCAATTCCGCATTACAGATCGCCAACCGCGCCATCATACGCGACGGCGGCCAGCTGACGACCGCGCCGCCCCAGCTCGACAAGCCGGCGACGCGTCTGCCCCCTCCCAGCCGCGACGCTCTTGCCGATGGCCCCGCCATCCACAGCGATATGACACCGCGCGCCGTCGAAGCCGCCCGCCGCGATCAGAACAGCCGGCCGCGCGCCAACGATCCGGCGCCGGTCGCCATGCCACGCGCCGCCGCAAGCCCCGCCTTCGATCGCGAATTGTGCGAGCATTTCGCTCGCGAGATGCTGACCTTCCACCCCGACCAACTGGCCTACGTGCGCGACCAGAGCCCCACCATCGACGTCGCGGCCCTCGAAATGGCGCTGGAAAACATCATGCGCTTCGACCCACCCATGCAGAAGGCGTTGCTGGAGGCCAAGTCGGCGCTGGAAGACAGTATCGAGGCTGGTCGCAACTCGTTCGAGGGCTTCGCCGACGGCCCGACCGACGCCGTGCCCCGCCTCAACGATTTCGCCGATGGCCTGAAGAAGCTGACCGCGCTGATGGTGCTGATGCCGGGCCAAGCCTACGGCAATATCCTCCAGAAGCGCGTCGCGGGCCTTAGCGACGAGGAATTCTCTATGCGGCTCGATAGCGCCAGCGCCCGCCGTCTCGAATTGTTGCGCAATCATATGCAGGAATTGGCCGGCGCACCGCAGACCGCCGATCATTGGTTGACCGTCATCCACTCACTCGGCGCCTTCGGCCGTGGCATGGCCGCCGTCGCCGGCAACGCCGTCCAGCGCCCCGCACGCCAGGGCTGATAGGGACGCGCGTCATCCGCGATCGCGCCGAGTTCATGCAGGCAAGCCGCATGCAGGCAAGCTTTGCGCGAACCCACGTCGCGGGCTCTGCGGCAAAAATGCGTTGAATAGCGCACCGCGCACCGCACTGGAACCGCCGGCTTACACTGCCGCCGCCACCAGTGCCCGGGCAACCACCGCAACCTCCGCCGCTGGCCGCCCCGGTGCGTACAGCGTCGAGCCGATGCCAAAGGCATTTGCGCCAGCGCTGCGATAGGCCGGAATGTTCGCCACACCGATGCCGCCCACGGGGATCAGCAGCGTCTCCTTCGGCAGCACGGCGCGCAGGGCATTGACGACGGGCGGGCCGATCATCTCGGCGGGAAACAGCTTGAGACCATCGGCGCCGGCCGCCAAGGCGGCAAAGGCTTCTGTCGGCGTTGCCACACCCGGTGTCACGAACAGTCCCGCCACACGGGCCGCCGAGATGATGTCGCGATCGCCGTGCGGCATGACGATGAGGCGACCGCCGCTGTCCGCTGTCGCGTGCACATCCGCGTGTGTCATCACCGTGCCGGCGCCGATGATGGCGCGATCGCCGAAAGCCCGCGCAAGCAGGGCGATGCTTTCGAACGGCTCAGGTGAATTGAGCGGCACCTCGATGACGCGGAAACCAGCGTTGATCAGCGCTTCTCCGATTGCGACGGCCTCGGCGGGCGTGATGCCGCGCAAAATGGCAATCAGCGGGCAGGCGGCAAGGGCACAGCGGAGGTCTGTCATGGGGTGCTCGTACTCATGGCTCACTCGGCGTTGAGACGCTGGGCTGCACGATAAAGCGCAAAGGCACCACGGGCGGCGCAATCAGACGGGGCGGCGGTGGCGGCACGGCCAAGGTGCGCGGCGGCGGTGCAATACCGCGCAGTCAGCGCGTCGCTGCCGATAACGATCAGCGGCGCGGTCGCATCGCCCGCCGTGGCAGCCAGTTCGGCGCCGATCAGCAGGCCTGACAGATAGCTCTCGAGGCCGCTGGCTGGCAGCATGTCGAACAACCCGAGTGTGCGTGCTGAAAAGATGCGCTGCAACAGCGCGCCGGGTGGGCCGTCGGCGCCGCCGAGCGCAACGCCGCGCGCGAAGGCGTCCGGGTCATGCGGCGCGGCCTCCGGCATCAGTCGCGCGAGGATGGTGTGGCGGCGCAGCGCCGCGAAGACCTCGCCGGTCATAGACGTGGCGAACGACTGGATCGCACCGGCAACGACGGTGACCCACTTGCTGTGCGTGCCCGGCAGCACGAACTGGCCCTCGCTGAGGCCCATGGCATCGAGTGCGCCAAAAATCTGCGTTTCCTCGCCGCGCATCACGTCGGGCACGCCATCGGCTGTGCGCGTGGCAAGTCCAGGCACGAAGCGGCACGTGCCGCCGAGGCCAGTGTCGTGCGCGACGAGCGCACCCGAGAAATCAACAGCGGTGGCCGGCGCGTTGAGATAGGGCGCTTCGATCCAGCCCTGGCGGCTGCCGGCCATGCCCGAAATGACAATGTCGAGCGGGGTGAGGCTTGCTTTGCGCCAGCTCTCGGTTTCCATGGCCAGAATTGTGCGAAAGGCTTGATCGAGTGGCAGAACAGCCGCCTGAGCGCCGGCTTGGACCGACGTGATGCCCATGCTGCCGTCGCGATGGGCGACAACACGCCCGTCGGCGGCGAGCAGCACCGTTCGCATGGCGGTTGTGCCCCAGTCGACGGCGATCAAAAGGGGCGAGGACATTGGCGGTCGATCCAAGGAGCACGAACATCGAAGTCATACCCCCGGCGCGGTGCCGTCGGCAAATTTTCGCCGCCAGCGGCCTGCCGCTTGCCATATCTTGCCATATTGCGGGCATGGTGGGCAGGTAGCGCCTTGACGGGGGCGCGGCGGCGCCCGGACGGAGGGTATGTCATGCGGCTGCGCGCACTTTGGGTCCCGCTGCTGGTGCTGGCGACTGGTGTGCCAGGCACGGCAATGGCGGCCGATGAGGACTGCTATCACGAGGACGTGGAAACGCGCATCCGCGGCTGCACGGAACTGTTGGGCAAAGGCGGCCTGTCGGCAGAAGCGCGCAGTAGTGCCTTCGCGACGCGGGCGCTCGGCTTTTCGCTCAAGCGGGATTACGGCCGGGCGATCGAAGACTACGATCGCTCACTGGCGCTGACGCCGAATTTCGCCACCGCCCTGAACAATCGCGCCTGGGCCTATTTCCGCTGGGGCAAGGCGGCTCAGGGCCAGAACGACGCGGAAAAGGCGATCGACCTCGCCCCCGACATGGACGCGGCCTACGACACACGCGCCCACATCCGGCAGGCACTCGGCGATCCCGATCGCGCGTTCGAGGACTATCTGTTGTCGATGGATTACGGCGGCGAGCGCATGACCCTGATGTACCAGTGCGGCCTCAAGGATCACGGTCTTTACAATGGCCCGCGCGATGGCGTGCCGAACGAGGACTTGAAAAGCGCCCTGAAGGTGTGCAGCCTCGACGCCAAGTGCGATCCGTTACCGGCGGATGAATTTTGCCGCCCGGCATCAAGCTGAGCACGGCAGGCTGCACGTTAAGCCTGCTTGCGAGCTGCGCAAAAATACGCCTTTTCCATGACACGCGAACTGTTATGCTGATCTGCGATCATTCCAGGTCCCGCAAGTCAGAGAGGTGCGTCGTATGGTCAGGAAATTCCTTGCAACAGGTGTCGCCGTGGCGGTTTTTGCCACAAGCGCCACGGCGTACGTCCCTCCCGGGGGCTTGTCCGGGGCGCCAGGATTGCCCGTGACGAACGTGGCCGAGCCGCTCCAAAAGGGTAACGCCCGCGTTGTGCAGCAGCAGCAGCGACGGCCGGTTATTGTGCAACGTCCCCTCGTCCGTAACAATCCGGTCACGGTCCGGCAGTCCGCTCGTCCCTTGGTCAGAACGGTGCCGCAAGGCGTCCGGGTAACGTCTCCGGTGGTTCGGGCGCGGCCGTCCGCCGGGCGCATCCCGGCGCAGTTCGTCCACGTCAGATCCTTCCGGCGGCACAATTATTATGGCCGTGTGGTCGGCGGGGTCGTGCTCGGCTCGATCCTGGCCGCCAGCGCGTACTATGCCTACGCCTCGCGCCCCGCCTCCAACTTGTGCTGGTATTGGACCAACTCGGATGAAGAGCGCGGCTATTGGGATTATTGCGAGCCGCCGGATGACGACTGAACGCGCCTGAGCGATCATCTGACCGCTTTCGAGGCCCCGCCGATGCAGACCTGATCTGCACCGGCGGGGTTTTTTTTGGGGGGGTGCGCCAGCGCGTCCGTCCCGACGGCGGGAGCGCCGCTGTGGAACCGGTGCATGGGGCCACTTTGATATTGATTTGTCGCGGCGGACAGGCTCCTTGCAGCGGGCGCGGCCTGTCGTGCAAACGCGCATGGCGCGCTCCAATGCCAGTCATGTCGGGCGTGCCGAGGGTGAAATAAAAGCATGAGCGACATCAAGGAACAGGCCGCCTTCAATTCCATCCTGGCCAGTGCCGGTCTGGCTGCGGCAAAGTTCGGCGCGGCGTTCAGCACCGGCAGTCTCGGCCTGCTGTCCGACGCGCTGCACGCACTGCTCGACGTCGGCGCGACGATCATGACGTATTTCGCCGTGCGCATCAGCGCCAAGCCCGCCGACGAACACCACCCCTACGGTCACGGCAAGGTGGAAGCAGTCGCCGCGTTGATCGAAACAGGATTGCTGTTTGTGGTCGCGGCCTACGTGGCGGTTGAAGCACTCGGGCGCTTGCGCACGGGCGCCCATGAGCTGACGCCGTCGCGCATCGCCTACGCAGTGCTCGTCATCTCGATCGGCGTCGACATCGTGCGCTCGCGCAGCCTGCTGCGCATCGCCAAGGAAACGCGCAGCGACGCCCTGGCGGCCGACGCGCTGCACTTTTCGTCCGATCTCGTCAGCTCGGCTCTGGTTCTGCTCGGCCTCATCGCCGCGCAGATGGGATACCCGCAGGGCGACCCGCTGGCGGCCGCCGGCGTCGCGATCTTCATCGCCATTGCCGGCTACCGGCTCGGCAAGCGGACGATCGACACGCTGATGGACGCGGTCCCGGCGGACTTGACCGACAGCATCCGCAACATCGCGCGCGATGTCGACGGTGTGGTGAGCGTCGAAAGTCTGCGCGTTCGCGCGGTTGGCCACGAGGTGTTTGCCGAGTTGGCTATCGGCGTCGCCCGCACGCTGTCGCTCGACCGGGTCGACGGCATCAAGGCCGACGTCATTGCAGCGCTCACCAAGACATATCCGAACGCCACGTTAACCGTGACGACGACGCCGATGACGCTCGACGATGAAACCGTGCTCGAACGCATTCTGCACGTCGCCGCCGTCATGCGGCAGCCGGTTCACCATGTCACCATCCAGCGTATCGGCGAGCGCCTGTCGGTCAGCCTGGATATGGAAGTGGATGGCCGGTTGAGCCTCAAGCAGGGGCATCAACAGACCATCGACCTTGAAACAGCGATCGAGCGCGAGCTGGGCGGCGACGTCGAAGTCGAGACGCACTTGGAACCGCTGGAAGTGGACGCCCTCGACGGCGTCGACGTTGGCCCGGACGAAACCGATGCGATCAGCCGGCATCTGAAACGTTTCATTCGCCAGGACGGCGTCATCCAGGACGTCCACGATGTACGCGTTCGGCGCACACCCGGTGGCCTTGTCGTCAATTTCCATTGCCGATTGCCGGCGGACCTGCCCGTCCGCGAGATGCACGAGTTGGTCGACACACTGGAACGCGCCGTACGCCGCGAGGCACCCGACATCGTGCGCGTGGTCGGGCACGCCGAACCCTTGCAGTGAGTGTTGGTTTCAAGCCTTGAGGCCCAACAGCTGGCGCGCTTCGTCGACGGTGGCGATGGTGCCGCCGAGCGCGCGGATGATGCCGACCGATTTCTCGACAAGGGCTGCGTTGTGGGGCGCGGGCTGCCCCTTGGCCAGGTGCACGGTGTCTTCCATGCCGATGCGGCAATGACCGCCAAGAATGTACGCTTGCGCCAGCATCGTGAAGGCGTGGCGTCCGGCGCCGAAGGCCGCCCATTCGCAGCCCTTGGGCAGCATGGACTTCGCCAGCAGCATGGCTTCCGGCGTCGACGGGAAACCATACTTGATGCCAGTGACGATCTGGAACAGCAGCGGCTGTTTCAACGCTCCTTCGGCCACCAGATCGGCCGCCAGCACCAGGTCGCCGCTGTCGAACACTTCCATCTCCGGCTTCACGCCAGCGGCATACATGCGTTCCGCCATCAATTTTATGTTTCGTGGCGTATTGATCACCGCGCCGCCGCCGAACCAGTTGGTGTTGAGATCGAGTGTGCAGATCTCGGGCTTGAGTTCGACGATGTGTTGTGTGCGGACCTCGGCCGATTTGAAGTTGGTGCCGGGGGCGGCGATGGCCGGATCGTCATCGCCCGGAATGAACCGTCCGCCCGGGCCGCACGTCAGATTGATGATCAGGTCCGTGTCACTGGCCCTGATCCGCTCGACCACCTCGCGATAGTACGCAAGCTCCATGCTCGGCAGGCCCGTCTTGGGATCGCGGACATGAATGTGGCAGATGGCAGCGCCAGCCTTCGCCGCACCGATGCACGCGCCTGCAATGTCCTCGGGCGTCACCGGTAGCGCCGGATTATGCGCCCGCGTCGGAAACGTGCCTGTGACGGCGCAAGACAGGATAGTCGGCTTCATCGATGGGGCTCCGCGATGACAGTACATCTCGGAACCATGACACACTTGGCCGCTTCAGCAACAGCGATCGCTCACGCAGATGAGGGGCGTTGCTCGATCATTTCCAAGCCCGGTGCCGCGTCGCGCCTGCGATCAAGTGAGAGTGCCCACGCGACGGCGGGAATGCGGCCCCCTCGGAAGGTGCCCGCGCCCCTCAGCGCGGATCAGCGCCGTGAGCGTGATCAAGCATGCCCTTCGGTGTCGAACGCTGCGGCGGCCATGGCGGTGCGGACGTCCTTGCCGGCCCAGACGACGAACTGGAACGACTGATAGTAGCGCTCGCAGGCCTCCAGCGCCGCGCGCAGCATCGCCTCGCACTGGGCGGGCGTCGCCAGCGACCCGTTCAGCATCAGTCCGTGGCGGAACATGATCAGCCCTTCGTGGGTCCACACGTCGAAGTGGCCGATCCACAGCTGCTCGTTGATGGCGGCGACCAGCTTGTAGACCTCGACGAGACGCGCGTCCGGGATCTTGAATTCGAAGGCGCACGCCAGATGCAGCGTTTCCAGGTCGTCACGCCAGTTCAGCGACACGTGATAGTCGGCCCAGCTACCGGCGACCACAAGCGTCAACTCGTCGGTGGCGGTTCGGTCGGTCGCCCAATCGTGGCCCTCCGCGATTTGTTCGACAAGATCGACCGGATTGGAGCGCTCGTATCCGATGTCGGCAATGGCCATGGAAATCCTCGTCGGTCGGTGCCGCGCCGCCGATGACGCCGGGGCGGGCACGCTGAAGTCGGGCACGAAGGCGGATCGATCGAGCCGGGGCTTGACCTGTCCGAATCTGATGCCTGCGTCGTAGCCGGTGTCGGATTCGATGCGCAAGCAAGCACCCTATTTGTCCACGCCCAAAAGGGCCGACCGGTGGCAGGCTTCAAGCAAAATCATGGAGTTGCACAGAAAGTTGCCGATCATACACGCCGCATTCTGTGGAGATGTCGGATTTTCGCCCAACTGGTTCCCGCAGACTCTTGCGCAGCCGCGAAGCACTGTTTTTTTGTGCAGGCGGGTCTGCCGGAATATGCTGTTGAGTGAGGATCAGGCGCGAAACGGAGAGCCGCAGATGGGACTTGATGCGCAGGCCACAGTCCAGCGGATCGACAAGTGGCTGTGGTTCACACGGCTGATCAAGTCGCGCACGTTGGCCGCCGGGCTAGTCGCGGAAGGCAAGGTCCGCCTCAACAGGCTGCGGTTGGAAAAGCCGAGCCAGACGGTGAAACCGGGCGACGTGCTGACGATTGCAATGGGCACGCGGGTGCGCGTGATCGAGGTGGTGGCGACCGGCGTGCGCCGCGGACCGGCGCTGGAAGCGCAAGGGCTCTATAAAGACCTAACACCACCTCGCGAGCCGACATCGGATGCCGCGCCCTCCAGCGGGCGCGAGGCCGGCAGCGGGCGGCCCACGAAGCGAGACCGGCGCCTGACCGACCGTCTGCAAGGCAGCGATTAAGTGCGGCAGCGCCAGGCACCATTCGGACAGGCTCCTGGCACTGCACAGTTGCCCATTTCCTTAGCGGCGTCGTCGGGATATACACCGGTCATTCGATCCCCACACAACGGAGCACACCTATGACCCTCAAGGTCGGAGATCATTTGCCGGACGCCACATTCATGGTCATGAGCGCTGAAGGCCCCAAGCCCATGACGACAGCCGAATTTTTCAAGGGCAAGAAGGTTGCCCTCTTCGCCGTCCCCGGCGCCTACACGCCGACCTGCCACAAGTCGCACATGCCGGGCTTCGTCGAGCGCGCGGCGGAATTGAAAGCCAAAGGTTTCGACATGATCGCCTGCACGGCAGCCAACGACATTTTCGTGCTCACGCAGTGGGCCAAGGACACTGGCGCAAGCGAAAAGATGACGATGTTGGCCGACGGCAGTGCTGATTTCGCCAAGAAGGCCGGGCTCGATATCGACCTGACCGCGCGCGGCATGGGTGTGCGTTCCAAGCGCTACGCGATGGCGGTGGAAGACGGCATCGTCAAGATCCTCAACGTCGAGGACGCACCGCCTCAGCACGACAAGTCGAGCGCTGCGACGCTGTGTTCGATGGTGGATCGCTCGCTTTAAACGCAGCGGACGGTTCGATCCTGATGCCGACCACAGCACTGCGCGCCGGATGCCACACGTCCGGCGCGATTTTTTTAGAGTGCTTCCGGAAAAATGGGAACCGGTTTTCCGATAAGAAG
>JANYHP010000315.1 GCA_025359005.1 Hyphomicrobiaceae bacterium
ATTTGCTCACCGACATGCCGAGAAGGGAAGCAAATGTCAGCGCCGGAACACTAGTGCGACCCTGCGCCGCGCTAAGGGGAGAAAGTTTGGGTGAGGGGCGGCCACACATCTCCAATGGAGCTACGCTCACGTTCCATGCACGCCCGATCCTGCAAATCGACGTGCAGGACGCGGCACGCGGTTGGACTAGAGTGTTTCGTGGCCCTCACTCTTCATTCATTGTTTCGGTGGGTTGAGTTCCTTCCACGGATCCTTGACGTCGGGTATGGTGACGAACTCGCTGTTGACGAGCTTGCCATCCTTCATCTCGGAACGACGGATATAGATGTTCTGCACGATGTCGCGCGTTACGGGATCGATCGAAATCGGCCCACGCGGGCTGTCTGGATTTTTCCAGCCCTTGAGGATCGCCATCGCGGCATCGCCGTCGAACTTGCCATTTGTTTTCTTGATCACGTCGAAGACGGCGGCCATGCCGTCCCAACCACCGACGGCGAAAAAGTCGGGGATTGACTTGTCGCCGTATTCCTTGGCCCAGGCGGCCAGAAACGTCTTGTTGGCGGGGCGATCGGCGGCTGTCGAATAGTTGCCCGCCGTGACGAGGCCGACGGGTGCGTCGCCCATGTTGGGCAGCTCTTCGTCGGGCACCAGATCCTGTGTCGAGACGACCTTGATGCCGGCTTCCTTGAGGCCGAGATCCTTGATGGCCTTCATCATGGCGGTGGCTTGTGTGCCGCCGGGCACGAAGATGAACAGCACGTCGGGTTTGGCGTCCTTGGCCTTCTGCACGAACGGCGCAAAATCCGGGTTATTGGTCGGAAAGCGGACCGAACCGACGATCTCGCCGCCACCGTCCTTGAAGCCCTTGGAAAAGGCCGCCTCCGCGTCATGCCCCGGAATGAAGTCGCTGACGGCGATGTAGGCCTTCTTACCGGCTTCCTTGGCGGCCCAGGTGCCGAGCGGCACCGCCGTCTGCCACTGCGTGAACGACACGCGCGCCACGTAGGGCGAGATGCGCGGAATGGCAACGCCGGCCGCATTGGTGATGACCAGCGGGATCTTGGCTTCGGCCGTCAGCGGCGCGATGGCTGCCGCAATCGGCGAGCCCATCACGCCAAGCAGGATGTTGACCTTGTCGCGGGTGATCAACTCCTGCGCCACGCGCTTGCCGGTCTCTGGATTGGTGCCGTCGTCGCGCTTCAGCACTTCAATCTTCACGCCTGCCGGAAGGCTTGCAGCGTTGAGCTTTGCATAGAGATCCATGCCCTTCTGCATCTCGTCGCCGGGGGCCGCCAGAAAGCCCGAGAAGCTGTTGACGATGCCGATCTTGACGGTCGTTTCAGCCGTCTGGCCATAGGCCGGGAGCGCGGCAAAAGCTGCGACCGCACCGGCCAACCTGACGACCGCTCGGCGCGACGGGGAATTCCAACGCATGCACTTCCTCCCTGGATAGTCTTTGACGGCAGACTGTGCGGTGTGTCCGATGGCGGCACCCGGCTGCTGACCGGTGCCAATGTAGCCAAGCCGCGCGCCGCCGCATAGGGGAGATTATGGCAGGGGAGATTATGGCGAGGCGATGCCGCTGCGGCGCCGGCATGGGTCCGGCATGGGTCCGGCATGGGTCCGGCATGGGTGTGGACATCAAGGGCGCCGCGCCCTAGAAGCGGCGTCCCACTTACCTGCGGTGTGTGCAGCGACTGAGAGGAACGACGCTCATGTCTGAAATCACCCTGACCATGCCCGACGGCGCCAAGCGCCCGATCAAGTCCGGCTCCACCGGCGCGGACGTCGCCAAGGCCATCTCTCCATCGCTGTTGAAGCGCACCGTCGCCATGGTGCTGGGTGGACAGCTGTCCGACCTCGCCGATCCGATCATGGCGGATGCGACCATCAAATTCGTCACCCGCACCGACCCGGAAGCGCTGGAACTGATCCGCCACGACGCAGCCCATGTCTGCGCCGAGGCCGTGCAGGAGCTGTGGCCGGGCACGCAGGTCACCATCGGTCCGGTCATCGAGCACGGCTTCTTCTACGACTTTGCCAAGGCTGAGCCGTTCGTGCCTGATGACTTGGCCAAGATCGAAAAGAAGATGCACGAGATCATCGCGCGCAACGCGACGTTCCGCAAAGAGGTGTGGAGCCGCGATCGCGCCAAAGAGCATTTCAGGGCGAAAGGCGAACTGTTCAAGGTCGAACTGGTCGATGCGATTCCAGCCGGCGAGGACGTCAAGGTCTACAGCCAGGGCCAATGGCTCGACCTGTGCCGCGGCCCACACATGCCGGCGACCGGCGCCATCGGCCGCGCTTTCAAGATCATGCGCTCGTCGGGCAGCTACTGGCGCGGCGACGCCAAAGGCGCGCAGTTGCAGCGCATTTATGGCGTCGCCTTTGCCGACGAAAAAGACCTGGCGGCTCACCTCAAACAGATCGAAGAGGCCGAAAAACGTGACCACAGGAAGCTCGGTCGCGAGATGGACCTGTTCCACTTCCAGGAAGAAGGCCCCGGCGTCGTCTTCTGGCACGCCAACGGCTGGACCACGTTCCAGGCGCTGATCGCCTACATGCGCCGCCGCCTTGCCGGCGACTACCAGGAAGTGCAAGGACCGCAGTTGCTCGACAAGTCGCTGTGGGAAACCAGTGGCCACTGGGGCTGGTACTCCGACAACATGTTCGCGGTGAAGTCGGCCACCGCCTTCATGCACCCCGAGGACGACGCGCACGAGCAGCGCGTGTTCGCGTTAAAGCCCATGAACTGCCCCGGCCATGTGCAGATCTTCAAGTATGGCTTGAAGAGCTATCGCGACCTGCCGCTGCGGTTGGCCGAATTCGGCTGCGTCCACCGCTATGAGCCGTCTGGCGCGCTGCACGGCCTGATGCGCGTGCGCGGGTTCACGCAGGACGACGCACACATCTTTTGCACCGAGGATCAACTCGAAGCCGAATGCCTCAAGATCAACGACCTGATGATGTCGGTCTATGAGGACTTCGGCTTCAAGGAGGTGGTCGTCAAGCTCGCCACCCGGCCGGACAAGCGCGTCGGAACGGACGTCATGTGGGATCACGCCGAGGGCATTCTGAAGCGTGTGCTGGCCAAGATGGCCGCGGAGTCGGGCGGGCGCATCAAAACCGGCATAAATGAGGGCGAAGGCACTTTCTACGGTCCCAAGTTCGAATACACTTTGAAAGACGCCATCGGCCGCGACTGGCAGTGCGGCACCACGCAGGTCGACTTCAACCTGCCGGAGCGCTTTGGTGCGTTCTACATCGCCGCCGACGGCACCAAGACGCAACCGGTGATGGTCCATCGCGCCATCTGCGGCTCGCTGGAACGCTTCCTCGGCATTCTGATGGAGAACTGCGCCGGCCATTTCCCGCTCTGGATGGCGCCGCTGCAAGTGGTGGTCGCCACCATTGTGTCGGACGCCGACGACTACGCGCGCGACGTGGTGGCCAAATTCAAGAAAGCAGGGCTGCGTGTCGCCATCGATCTCGACAACGAGAAGATCAACGCCAAGGTCCGCAATCACAGCCTCGCCAAGGTGCCGGTGCTGCTGGTCGTCGGCCGCCGAGAAGCGGAAGAGGGCAAGGTCTCCGTGCGCCGCTTGGGCTCACAGGATCAAACGGTGATGTCCGTCGCCGACGCGCTGGCGGCGCTGACAGCAGAAGCCGTGCCGCCCGATCTGGCACGCGGGTGAGACGAGCATCCAATTTTCCCAAGATATCTCCTGATTACGCACCATAGTCAGCCAACTTGAGATACCAGTAGGGCTTGGGTTTGGTGCGGGCTCCGGCGCCGGCGAGAACTGGGATCATGGCAGCGAAATTTTCGCGGTGGTTGAAGCGCCATTCGAACTCGGCCAGCGTCCGCACCATGTGCTTCTTGCTCACGCTCTTGTAGGTGCCGACGACAGCCGTCCTGATGTTGGCGAGCATCGTGTTGACCCACTGGAACGACGCGTGCTGCACCGCCCGACGTCCTGATCCAGTCCGCACTGCGATGTGATCGCAGCCAGCGTCTGCCAACCCTCGAAAACACCATAGCCCATCGGTCACCACGGTCGCGCCAACCGCAATGACCCGCTCGGCCAACTGCTTCACCCGGCGCCGCTTGAAACGTGCGATGCGCCGGATTTTCAGCGGCGCTGGCTTGCCGCCGTCGATGGTCTGAACCGCCACGATAATCGGGCGTTTGCCTGGGCTGCCGCGTCCGGTCTTGCCGCCGGAGCGTTGGCCGCCGATTGACACACTAATGTCCCAGGGACTTAAATCTTCCCCAAGATTTAGACGATACGCCGCGCGCTTCGCGTGGCGGACCACTGTTGGCGGGCCGCGCTCCAACGAGCCGCGCTCCAACGAGCCGCGGAACTCGCTGCAGCGGACGCGATGGCGAAGCCAGCTCGTACCCACAATCACAAGACCGTGGCACGAATGACGCACGACGATGACCGGCGGGCGGGAGCGTGGCGCCCTTCGATGTGCCGCATCGGGCAAGCCGCGCGACGCCCCGCCGTCATCCCGCCGGTCATCCATTGACACCGCGCGCGCTATGCAACAGTTTCTGGTCAAGTGGACTGACCAATTGGCCAGTCGAAGCGGGAACGTTGCACAATTATGCCGCTCGAAATCGTTCAGCCGCGCCGGCTTTATCGACAAGTTGCGGAGCAATTGCGCGGCCTGATCGAAAAGGGCGAGTACAAACCGGGGGCACGATTGCCGACGGAGCGGGAACTTGCCGGACTTCTTGGTGTCTCGCGGCCGGTCGTGCGGGAGGCGCTGATTGCCCTGGAGGTTGAAGGCTATGTGCGGATAAGGGTCGGTTCCGGCATCTATGCCGAGCCGCCGGACGTACGTCGGATGTCCGCCGATGCCGGGTTGAAGTCTGAGATCCCTGGCCCTTTCGATATCCTTTCCGCACGGGCCTTGATCGAGGGCGAAATCGCGGCGGCTGCGGCCGGCGTGGCACGGGCTGCCGATATCCGGCGTCTGGATGCCGCTCTCGGAGGTATGCGCGCCACCGTTCATCCGAGTATGGAGAGCCTCGCGTGTGACCGCGCGTTTCATCTTGCCATCGCACACATCATTGGGAATGAGACGGTGGTGCGGGTGGTGGGCGATCTGTTCGATCAACGGATCAACCCCTACTTCGCGCAACTCGCGAGCTACTTCGAGAACGAAGAAAGCTGGGCCAACACCATCGCCGAACACATCGCCATCCGCGAAGCGATCGCGGGTCGTGACCCGGCGGGAGCCAAGCAGGCCATGCGGCAACATCTCGAGAATTCGCAAGCGCGCTTTACCATCAGCTTCGGTGAAGGGCCGCGCCAATCACGCGACGGTGGGCGACTACGGCTCGCGCCGGACGTGCGCGCGATAAAGCGGCGAAAATAGCACTCATCGGACACGAAGGCGGCAATGGAACAGACATAATGGAACAGACATAATGGAGCAGACCTGGAGATGGTTCGGACCGAAGGATGCGATTTCGCTCGCGCATATCCGGCAGACGGGCGCGACGGGAATCGTGACGGCGCTGCATGACGTGGCCTACGGTGTCGTGTGGACCGTCGACGACATTCGGAAGCGGCAGGCGCTGATCGAAGCTGATGCCACGTTCGGATTGAGATGGAGCGTCGTCGAGAGCTTGCCGGTGCATGAAAATATCAAGCTCGGCGAAGGCCCTTTGGAGGTTTACTTTGAAGCCTATAGGCAGTCGCTGCGCAATCTCGCGGCCTGCGGGGTGAAGACTGTCTGCTATAATTTCATGCCGGTGCTTGATTGGACAAGGACCGATCTTGCTTATACATTACCCGATGGTTCTAAAGCACTTCGTTTTGATAGGTTGGCATTTGTGGCATTTGATGTATATATTCTAAAACGGGATAATGCCGAAACTGATTATACAAAAGAGGAACTGGCAAAAGCAAAACGGAAATTAGATGGAATGACAGATGCAGAAAAATTATTACTGCAAAGAAATATCATCGCGGGTTTGCCAGGC
>JANYHP010000321.1 GCA_025359005.1 Hyphomicrobiaceae bacterium
TGATCCTCTTGGGACGCTGGCTGCCACCGGGGCGCTGACAACTCCGCTGGCTGCAGCGCTTGCCGGTGCTGCGGCGGTCGTCAGGCAGACCGCGGCCATGCCGGGCGTGACGGCACTGCTCGCCGACGGTCACGTCTGGCACGCGGCTGGCGCCAGCGAGGCGCAGGAACTGGCGGCTGTGCTGGCGACCGTGGTGGCCTATCTGCGCGCCGCGGAAGCTGCCGGCATGGCACCCGTTACGGCGCTGCCCAAGATCGCCGTGTCGCTCGCCGTTGATGCGGACCAGCTGATGGGGCTGGCCAAATTGCGCGCGGCCCGCCGGCTGATCGCCCGGATTGCCGAGAGCTGCGGGGCGGCATCTGCCCGCGTTACACTTGCCGCCGAAACGTCACGCACCATGATGACCCGCCGCGATCCGTGGGTGAACATGCTGCGCACCACGATGGCCTGCGCCGTCGGCGCCATGGGGGGAGCCGACAGCATCACCGTGCTGCCCTATACCTGGGCGTTGGGACAGCCCGACGCGTTCGCCCGCCGTATGGCGCGGAATACGTCCATCGTGCTGATGGAGGAAAGCGGGCTTGGCCGTGTCGCCGATCCGGCCGCCGGCAGCTTTGCCGTCGAGACGCTAACGGCCGATCTCGCCAAGGCAGCATGGCAACACTTCCAGGCGATCGAAGCGGCGGGCGGCATCGCGCGCGCGTTGGAGGCGGGCACACTGCAGCGCGATATCACCGCCACCGCGCGTGCCAAGGCCGCGGGCGTCGCCACCGGCAAGGTCGCCATTACCGGATCGAGCGCGTTCCCCAAGCTCGGCGACGACGGCGTCACTGTTGCTCCCTGGCCGGCTGTTGGCAAAGTCGAGCCTGAGGCCGGCGGCGCACGCGTCGAGGCGGTGGTCGAGTATCGCCCGTCGGCGCCATTCGAACGCTTGCGGGACGCGGCCGACGCGTACGCCAAACGCACGGGCGCTGCGCCGAAGATCTTTCTGGCCTGCCTCGGGCGCCTCTCCTCCCACGCCGCGCGCGCGACCTGGATCGGCAACTTTCTCGCAGCCGGCGGCATCGAAAGTGTCCAGAGTGCGCCGATCCTGCAATCGTCCGACGCGGGGCTGGCCTATTCCAAGAGTGGCGCAAGTCACGTCTGTCTGTGCGGCGCCGACGACAGCTACGCTGATTTGGGCGAGGCCTCGGCTGCTATGCTGAAGACCGTGGGCGCGCGGGGGCTTTACCTCGCCGGCCGTCCGAAGGATCAGGAAGACGCGCTCAAGGCTGCGGGTGTCGACGGTTTCGTCGTCGCCGGCTGCGATATGATCGAGACACTCGGGATGTTGCAGACCGCCTTGGGTGTGGATGGGACCGGGGCTTGACCATGGCGGCGCGGCCGTCGGGCGTGGTGGTGCGGCGTCTGCTCGATCTCCAGGCAGCCGGCGTCGCACCTGCTATTTTGCGCGCTGGTCTTGATCGCATTTTTCGTGCGACCGCGGCGCGCTGGCCGGCGGATGCGACAGCCGCACGCGCGTTTCACGACCTGTGGCTCGGGCAGTATCTCGACCACGAGCCCGACCTCGTGACGCTGGCGCTGGCGACGAAGGTGCCGGGCTCCGAGGCGGACGTGCTCGGCTATATCGTTGGGTGCCGCATCGATCCGGCCACGTCGCTGCGATTTGCGCGTCTCGATTATTTTCGGACCTTCGCCTCTTTCACCGCGCTCTTTCCGGCGCATCTGCACGTCAATCTCGACGTCAGCATCCGCGGTCGCGGCATCGGCGCCGATCTGGTCGAGGATCTGTGCGCGCGGCTCGGGGCCGAGGGCGTTTCCGGCATCCACGTCGTCACCGGCCGCGAGCAGCGCAACATGCAGTTCTACACGCGCCTCGGCTTCGTCGAACGCGCGCGCGCGCCGCGCGGGGCGACGGAGGTGCTGTTCCTCGGGCGTCCGCTTGTGGTCGGCGCTGCCGCCGGCGTGACTGCATAGATATTAGTTGGGATATTAGTTGGCGCGGTGCCGTAGTAGCCCACTTCCCGTTTTGTGCGTTACCGCACCAACCCCTCATCATCCCGGCCTGCTCCGGGATGATGAAAGGGAAGGGTGCGCAAACCTATCGGTTGGCGGACTGCGATGCTGCTATCGATCGTGCTGTTTTTTGTGTCCGATGCTGGCGCTCACGCACTTTTGGCGGTTGAGGCTTTGACGGCGTCGTCGCGGAGTTCGCGGCGCAGTATCTTGCCGACGTTGGATTTCGGCAGATCGTTGCGGAACACGATGTACTTGGGTTTCTTGTAGCCGGTGAGCTGCGTGGCGCAGTAGGCCGACAGCGTTTTTTCGTCGAGTTT
>JANYHP010000414.1 GCA_025359005.1 Hyphomicrobiaceae bacterium
ATTCCAGCGCGACATGCTGGCGACCGTCCGGGCGTCGCGGGCGGCCGAGCCGTTCTTGCTCAAAGGCACCGGCGCCTCCATTGTCAATGTCACGTCAATCTCGGGTTTTCGCCCCTCGATCCGGACGACGGCGTACGGTGCCGCCAAGGCGGCCGTCATGCACTACACGACCTCGTACGCGGCGGCGCTCGCGCGTCGGGGTGTGCGCGTCAATGCAGTGGCGCCGGGCTCTATCGAGTTCCCCGGTGGCGCGTGGGAGGAGCGCAAGTCGACTGCGCCGCAGCTCTACAACGCTATTCTCAAGAGAATCCCATTCGGCCGTCTCGGCATGCCGGAGGAGGTCGCAGACGTGGTGCTGTTCCTCGCCTCGCCCGCCGCGCGCTGGGTGACGGGGCAGGTGATCGCCATCGACGGGGGGCAGATGTTGGGCGCCTGAGTGCCGAGCACGATCAACTCGATCATCGCCACGTCTCCCGATGAGCGACCTCTGTCGTGGCGGGCGCACGGTCGGCCCGTGCCAGGGTCGTTCGATAGCACCCTGTCCACAAGCGCGGGGTGGCTATTCCATGGCCAGCCTTGCGCATTGCCGCATGATCCCGGATGCTCCAGGGAACACGCATCGCTAGCGCGCAAGGGGCCAGTACCATGCCAATCATCAACCGTATCGCCGGCATGAAAGACGAGATAACCGGCTGGCGCCGCGATTTCCATGCCCATCCCGAAATTCTCTACGATGTGCATCGCACGGCTGCGTCAGTGGCGGAAAAGCTCACGTCGTTTGGGTGCGACGAGATCGTGCCGGGCATCGGCAAGACGGGCGTCGTGGCCGTCATCAAGGGCCGCAAGCAGGGTTCGGGCAAGGTGATCGGTATGCGGGCGGATATGGATGCGCTGCCACTCGACGAGATCACCGGGCTTTCGTACGCCTCCAAGACCAAGGGTAAGATGCACGCCTGCGGCCACGACGGGCACACCGCGATTCTCCTGGGTGCCGCAAAATATCTCTGCGAGACGCGCAATTTCGACGGCACGGCGGTGCTGATTTTTCAGCCGGCAGAAGAGGGCGGCGCCGGGGGCAAGGCCATGGTCGATGACGGCATGATGGATCGCTGGGGCATTCAGGAAGTGTACGGCATGCACAATCAGCCCGGGATGGCACTCGGCACATTCGCCACCTGTCCGGGCGCGATGATGGCGGCGTCCGATCGCGTGCATATTCTGGTCGAGGGGAAAGGTGGGCATGCCGCCAAGCCGCATCTCGGCATCGACACGGTGCTCGTCGCCTCGCACATCGTCGTGGCCATGCAATCCATCGTCGCGCGCAGCGTCAATCCGATGGACAACGCGGTGGTTTCGCTGTGCATGTTCCACGCTGGATCGGCCGGCAATGTCATCCCGCAGACGGCGGAACTGACAGGGACGGCACGGTCTTTGACGCCGAAAGTGCGCGATCTGCTGGAGGCGCGCATCGTCGAGATCGCCGAAGGGACGGCGAAACTGTTCGGTGCGACGGCGAAGGCGACCTACAAGCGCGACTACCCCGTGACGCGCAATCATGCGCGGCAGGCAGCGTTTGCCGCGTCAATCGCCGCCGAGATCTCCGGTCGCGAAATGGTCAACGACAACATCATGCCGGTGATGGGCGGCGAGGATTTCTCGTTCATGCTGGAGGCGCGGCCGGGCGCGTTCGTCTTCTTCGGTAATGGCGATACTGCGCCCGTCCATCATCCGGCTTATGATTTCAACGATGAAGCCATCCCGGCTGGCGTCTCGTTCTGGGCACGGCTGGCAGAAACCGCCATGCCGGCGTGATGCGCGCGCCATGTGTGGGGGCGCGCGATGCCGCCAGCCTTGCCGCCGACGTCACTGCGGAACAGCAGAAGATTTCAGACAGCTTCGGCAAGTACGGCCGGTTTTATCCCGTCGTGCAGTTGGGTACGAAGTATCGGTTCTAAGAAAAGCGGCATCAATTGAAGTCTACGCTCGTCCCGGTGGCAGTGCCGTGCAGCAAGGGGGCGACTGCCGCCCTAACGCATCAATTCCCGCATGGCGCGGTCGAGGCCGCCGAGGGTGAGGGGGAACATGCGGCCCTCCATCAGGTCGCGCATGATCTTGGTCGAGGGCGTCCAGGCCCAGTTCTCTTCCGGGATGGGGTTAAGCCAGATGGCGTGCTCGTAGATGTCGGCCACGCGGCGCATCCAGACCGAGCCGGCTTCCTCGTTCATGTGCTCGACGGAGCCACCCGGCACCGAGATTTCGTAGGGGCTCATCGATGCGTCACCGACGAAGATCACTTTGTAGTCGGCTGGGTACTTGTGCAGCACGTCCCACGTCGGCGTCGTCTCCGCCCAGCGGCGTGAATTGTCCTTCCAGACGCGCTCGTAGAGGCAGTTGTGGAAGTAGAAGAACTCGAGGTGCTTGAATTCGGCGCGGGCGGCGGAGAATAATTCCTCCACGCCCTTGATGTGATAGTCCATGGATCCACCGACGTCGAAGAACATGAGTACTTTCACAGTGTTGCGCCGCTCGGCGCGCAGGTGGATGTCGAGATAGCCCTTATGCGCGGTGCCCTTGATGGTGCCGTCGAGATCGAGTTCTTCCAGTGCGCCTTGTCGGGCGAACTTGCGCAGGCGACGCAAGGCAACCTTGATGTTGCGCGTGCCCAGTTCCACGTTGTCGTCGAAGTCGCGGAACTCGCGCTTGTCCCACACTTTGATAGCGCGGTTGTTGCGGTTGGTCTTCTGCCCGATGCGGACGCCCGCCGGATTGTAGCCGTCGGCGCCGTAGGGTGACTTGCCGCCGGTGCCGATCCACTTGTTGCCACCCTGGTGGCGACCCTTCTGCTCTTCGAGACGCTTGCGTAACTCGTCCATGATCTTGTCCCAGCCGCCGAGGGCTTCGATCTTTTTCTTGTCCTCGTCGCTCAAATGCAATTGCCCCACTGAGCGCAGCCACTCCTCCGGAATTTCGGCAGTGAGCGTCTCGCTCATGAGGTCGAGCCCCTTGAAGACGTGGCCGAACACTTGATCGAACTTGTCGAGGTGGCGCTCGTCTTTCACCAGGGCGGCGCGGGCGAGATAGTAGAAATTCTCGACGCGGCCTTCGGCAACGTCGGTATCCATGGCTTCCAGCAGCAGCAGGTATTCCTTCAAGGTGGCTGGCACCTTAGCGGCTTTGAGTTCGAGGAAGAAGGTCGTGAACATCGTGGGGCTCGGGTCGGTCTCTCGGGTCGCTCTCTCGGGCGCTTCAGCCGCGGGACTGCGGCGTGGCCCCAGGGGTTACGCCCTGAATAAAGCCTTTTCGGCCTGGGACGCAATCGGTCCGTACCGTCTGATCGGGCCGCGTCGGTGGAGGGCGGCTGCTTATCCAGCTGGTTGGGTTGCCTTGGCCAGCGCCGCTTCGATGGCGGCGCGCATGGTGTGCGAACCCGGCTCGATCGACGTGGCGAAGCTCATGATGAGCCGACCATCCGCGCCGACGAGATACTTGTGGAAGTTCCACTTCGGCGCCGCGCTGTCGCCGAGCACGGCTGCAGCCCATTTGTAGAACGGATGCGCCGCGGCACCCTTTACGGCCACTTTCTCAGTCAGCGGGAAGGTGATGTTGAAGCCACCCTGACAGAACTGGGCGATCTCGGCATTGGAGCCAGGCTCTTGCTCACCGAAGTCGTTGGCCGGCACGCCGAGCACGACGAGGCCGCGATCTTCGTAGGTATCATAGAGTGTCTGCAACCCGTCGTACTGTTTGGTGAAGCCGCAGAACGAGGCTGTGTTGACGACCAGGACGACCTTGCCCGCAAAGGTGCTCAGGGGCAGGGCACTGCCGTCGATGGCGGTGAACGTGAAGTCCGTTGCGCGGCCCTTCTGCTGCTCGCCTGCCTGGACGACACCGGGGGCGAGGAGCGCAGGAATGAAGGCCAGGGCGTTGAAGAGGCGGTGCATGGGGCGTGCTCCACGGGACGACGAGGGCGGGGGCGCTCGGGGATGCGACGTCGCTCCGCCAAGCAGGGCCGCTTGCTGGTTTGCGTACTTTAGCACGCGGGGCCTGCGCCCGACCGGAGGGACGCGTCCCACTGGACCATCCGCCATGGATTTGGTCCAAGTTCAAGTCACAAGATGCGGAGCGTGCCTTATCGGCTGGCGTCCGTGCAACGCGGGGCGGGCGCGGTCGTGGACACGAAACGCGTCATGGACAGATGTAGCCTGTGCCCGCGGGGCTCTTGAAGCAGCCGACCGACTCCGGGATCACGTGCTTGGGCAACCATAACACGACGCTTGGAAAGTAGATCGTGAAGGCGATGGTGATGAGAAAGACCGCATAGAGCGGCACTGCCGCCCGCATCGCCGCCGAGAAGCGCACGCCCACGAACTTCGACGCCATCAGCAGCACCAGACCATAGGGCGGCGTGATCAGCCCGAACGCCAGCGTCGCGATCAGCACGACGCCCATGTGCACGCCGTTGATGTCGCCAGCCGCCGTCAACACCGTGACCAGCGGCATGAAGATGATGATCGTCGGCACCGGCTCGATGAAATCGCCGACGATGGTGAACAGAAGAACCATCATCAGCATGATCAGGTGCGGATCATTGCCGCAGATGCCGGTGATCCAATCGCCGATGACGATGGCGCCGCGCAGATAGGCCAGCATCCACCCGAAGGCGGAGGCGGCCGCGATCGTGATCAACGGTAGAGAGTAGATCAGTCCTGCCTGGCAGAAATCGTGCGGTAGGTTGCGGATGTGGCGCGGGTTAAGCATCGGGATGACGACCAGCAGGATCCACGACACCGCCACCACGCCGGCTTCGGTTGGCGTAAACCAGCCGGTGAGAATGCCGCCAAGCAGGATGACGGGGATCATCAGCGGCAGCGCCGCCCCCTTGGCGGCATCCGTGAACTGGCCGAACGTGGCGCGCGGCCGGCGCGTTCCCTCAGGGCCGAATAGGTAGCAGTAGATCATCAGCCCGAAGCCGATCATCAAGCCTGGCACCACGCCCGCCATGAACAGCCCGGCGATGGAGACGTTGCCGACCGCGCCATAGACGACGGCGGTGATGGACGGTGGCACCAGCGCCGCGATCGTCGAGGCGGCGGCGATGAGGGCCGCTATAAACGGTGGCGAATAGCCTTCTTTTTTCATCGGATCGCCGAGGGCGCGCGTCATCACGGCCACGTCTGCCGTGGTCGAACCCGACATTTCGGAAAAGAACATGGAGAACACGGCGACCGTTTGCGACAGGCCGCCGCGGATATGCCCGACCAGCGCCAGCGACAGGTTGACGATGCGCACGACGATGTTGGCCGAGCCCATCAACTCGCCGACCAGCAGAAAGAACGGGATCGCCAACAGCGCTTCGCTGTCGATGCCGTCGAACATTTTCTGGATGATCGTCGGGAACGAAACGTCGGTGAAGAGCGTGCCGACCAGCACGCCGGCCATCAACGAGAACGCGACTGGCACGCCCAGATACCCGAACGTCAAGAACAGTGCCGTCATCACAAGCAGAATGGCGGTATTGCTCATCGGCCGGTCTCCCCGGTGCTGGTAGGCGCTGAGTGTTCGCCGTGCACCTCGAAGGGGTCGGGCGCATGATCGAAGCCGTGGCGCCAGCCGTTGACGAGTTGCTCGATCGCGAACAGCGCGATGAGCGCGCCGGAGAGCGGGATGGCGGCGTAGAGGGATGCGATTGGTGTCAGCGACGGCATGCGGAAGCTCTCGAAGCCACGCAGGAAATTCTGGTAGCCGTAGACGACCATGCACAGTGCGACCGCGATGACGACGCAGCGGATGAGGGATTCGGCGATCGTGCGCGCCGTGCCGTGCAGCGATTCGGCGAGCGCGGTCAGATAGAGATGGTCGTTGCGACGCGTGGCAGCTGCCGCACCGATGAAGATGCCGTAGACGAAGAAGGTCATCGTCACTTCCTGCAGCCACAGCCAGGGGCGGCCGATGGTGCGGGTGACGATGTCGCAGACGACCGACACCGAGAAACAGAACAGCGTGATGCCGCACAGGAGCATCAGCACGTGCTCAAGCGGATCGAGCGCTGCCCATTTCAGATGCCGTTGCCGGAGAGGAACGAGACTGTAGCGCGTGGTCATCCGAGGCCTTGTCGATGGCTTATGCACTTGCGTGGTCGCGCGGTTCTCATCATTCTCAATAGTCCCCGACATGCTGGCGAAGGCCGGCACCTACGGCAAATCAGAGATTGGTTTCCGGCTTGTCGTGGGTCCCGGCCCACGCCGGGATGACGAAATGTTCTGTGGTGCGCCTGGAGACTGGGGTCGTTCCGGTTTTGCAGTGGGTCCTCGGGATCGCGTGATGGTGCGACCCGAGGATGACGAGCAAGCGGCCAGCGCTACTTCACCGCGCGAACCAGCCCGACGATTTTCTCGGCGTGGGGGCCGAGGTCTTTCGCGAGCTTATCGACCATGGGCGCGGCGACGGCTGCGAAGCCGGCCTTGTCGACATCGGTAACGACCTTGACGCCGATCG
>JANYHP010000417.1 GCA_025359005.1 Hyphomicrobiaceae bacterium
ACACGCCCAGACTGATGGTGTGACCTGCCGCCTGCAGAACTTCAACGGCATCAAGGAGCAGCGGCAAACCCTTGTAGGGGATGATCCGGCCGAGAAACAACAACCGCCACGGCTCGCCTTTCCCCGGTGGCCGCCGCTCAGGGGTCGCCGCATAACTCAGATAGGGCAGGAACGATGCAGTCACGCGCGACGGCGGCAGGTTATTCTTCTCGATCAGCCGGTCGGCCACCGCCTGGCTCATCGTCAACACGTGATCGGCTGCGCGTACGGCGCGATCGAGCAGGAAATTGACCATCGCCGTTTTGTCGCCGAGATGGGGGTCGGCATCGTGCACGAAGGGCACATAATGCGCGCCTGCGCCATGAATGGCCGACACCATGAGCGGCGACCAGATATGCGGCATCATATCGATGACGAGTTGGATGCGATCGCGGCGCAATCGTTGCGCCAACTGTCGGCGCACGACCGGAATGCGCCACGATCCAGCAAGCGCACCACCCGTCGAGGCAAATGTATCGATGGCAAAAAGCCTGTCGCCGAACAGCTCGAAATCCAAAATAAGTTCATTCTGCCGCGAAACACTGATTGTAGGGCGCATGTCGCCGTTGCGCAACGCCGCGCGCGCCACATCAAGCGTGAGCTTGGCGCCAGCGCCGTGGCGGCCCCAATACATGAACATCACCCTGACGGGTTCCAACGTCATTGCATGATCACCCGGGTCTTGTCCTCAGGTCGCAAGCACTGGGCCGCCGAATTTGAACACTGTCTGAACACCGTCTGCACCACGTCTGTGCGTCGTCCACCAACGCACTATGCTCCCGGCCGCGCCCTCGCTGGATTACGAAACACGACCGTTTGCCGCATACAAGGACAGAACTCACGCATACCACACTTCCTATCACGAACGCGACAACACCACATAGCCAGGACCTTAGTACCCACAATCACAAGTCCCTGGTACGCGCCCCACGGCCGCCCGCGGCGTCGCGCACCTCGTCCGGAGCTCGCTACGGCCGTCGGCACACTCCTGGCGGATCCCTGGCGGATCGACGCGCGGGATCGCGATCAGGCATGCCAGCGACTTTTGATTGTGGGTACCAGTGCATTTTCCACCAAAGTGGACACCGGTTTGGTGCAGAAAATGCGACAAACAAAGCGCTAGAGCGCTTTCCTCGATCCAAACCAAGTGGAAAGCGCTCTAGAAACCGCTCTAGGCTCCGTTTGCAGAACGATTTGGCATTTGCTAACGCCCAACCAAGCCCTACCGCCAACAAAATGCAGGATCGGCCCCCTTGATCAGACATCTCCATAAGCACGTTTGGCAGCGGCTGCCACGCGGGCTGCGGCGGCGCACACTGTTTACGGCGGCCGGCCTACTGGCGCCTGTTCCGACGCCAAGCGCCCGCGCCTCCCTGCCATTGATTGTTGCGGGTGCGCTGAGCACGTCCTCAGGTCTCGGCGTCGCCGCCCGCCTGTGCCACGATGCGTTGCGGCGTGAAGGGCTGCCGACCTACGGCATCGACCTCTCGGCCCGTTTGCAGCAACCCATCGACACACCCGAATTCACATTCGATGACGGGCGCGGGATCGCGGGCTCGGGCACGCTTATCGTCTTCGTCAATGCTCCGGTGATGGCGCTGGCCATGCTGGGCCTCGGCCGGCATGTTACGGCCGGCAAGCGCATCGTCGGCCATTGGGCCTGGGAACTTCCCAACGTCGATCCCGATTGGCGACCAGGCGTCCGATTCGTGCATGAAATCTGGGCGCCGACGACGTTCGTCGCCGACGCCATGCGTCCGATCGCGGCCGGCAAGCCTGTGCATAGAGTGCCTTACCCGGTCGCCGACCGGCACTTCCAAGCCCACCGCACCGTGCGCGATTCCGCCGCCCCCTTCACCGTGCTGACGGTTTTCAATATGGCGTCGAGTTTTGCCCGCAAAAACCCACTCGCCGCCGTCCAGGCGTTTCAGCGCGCATTCAACAACGACCCGCGCGCGCACATGATTATCAAGGCGTCCCACCTCGACGTCTACCCCGCCGGCCGGGCCGCCCTCTACGCGGCCGTCGCCGGGAACACCACCATCACCATCATTGAGGAGGTCTATTCCCGGCAACAGATGGCAGACCTTTTCGCCGCGGCAGACTGCCTGCTGGCTTTGCATCGCTCGGAAGGCTTCGGGCTACCGCTCGCCGAGGCCATGCTCAACGGTCTGCCGGTCGTTGCCACGAACTGGTCGGGCAACACCGATTTCCTCACCCCCGAACGCGGGTTGCCCGTACCTTTTTCCCTCGTCCCGTCGCACGATCCGCAAGGCACCTACCAATATGCCAACAGCCAATGGGCAGAGCCCGACATCGACGCTGCCGCCCAGTGCCTCATCCGTCTCCAGGCCGATCCGGCATTGCGCCAAGCCCTGGGCGAGGCCGCGATGGCATTCGCCAGCACCGCGTGGTCGGCGCCCACGTTCACAGATCTTGTTCGCCAGAACCTGGACCTGCCATCGGCGTAATCAGGGGACGCCATAGAGTGCTTCCGGAAAAGTGGGAACCGGTTTTCCGATAAGAAGCACGACAAAACAAAGAGCTAGGGTCGCTCCGCACCTCCACCAATATCGGAATGACCCTAGCGCTCGCGGCCCGCCGATGCACCCACTTCGCGCAACGGCGACAGGATATAGTCGATAAGGCTCCGTTCGCCGGTCTTGATCTCGACCGAGACGGCCATCCCCGGCGACAGCGGGATCTCCTTGCCATTGATGAGCATCGCTCGGCGGCTGAGCGTGATTGTTGCTGGAAACACCAGATTCTGCCCGCGCCCTGGATTGGCGCCCTGGCTCTGCGCGCGTGCGGCGGCTGTCGGGTCGCCGATCTGGCTGGCCTCGCGTTCATCGACCGCGTCCCGCGAGACCTTGGTCACCGCCCCGTCGATCGTGCCGTACCGTGTGAAGGGAAACGCCTCAACCTTGATGACCGCACTTTGGCCCTCGTTCACAAAGCCGATATCCTGGTTCTGGATCAGGGCTTCGATCTCGATCGGGCCATCGTTCGGCACCAAAGTCAGCAACGCCTGACCTGCGGCCACAACCTGCCCAATGGACGTCACCGCCAGCGATTGGACAGTGCCGTTGATCGGCGCTTTGAGGCGCGTCCGATCGCTCTTGGAGGTCGCCTTGATCAAATCCTGCTCGGAACGGCTGAGTTTGCGCTCAGCGTCCGAAATCTTCTGTGTCTGTTCGGTGATGAACTGGCTGGTGACCTCTTCGACTTTGCGCTCCAGTCGACTGATGGCCGCCTCCGTTTCAAGCAGTTGCCCACGCTCACCCACCAGCGCCACCACTTGTGTCTCGTATTGCTGCAGCGAGTCGATCACCAGCGCCCGCGACAGTGCGCCCTTGTTGTTGAGCGCAGTCCGCGTATCGGATCGTTCCTTGGTCAGCCCGATCAGCTTTTCGCGTGCTGCAATCGACGATTTGAGCCTGTTGCGCGCCGCATTCTGTTCATTGACCTGCGCGGTCAGACTGGCGCGCGAGGCGTTGAGCTGATCGAGTTCAGCATGCAGCAACTGCCCTTCACGCTGGCGCGTCTGTTCATCGATATCGTCGGTGAAAGGAATAGGCTTGGGCGCATAAGTGCCGTCCTTTGCAACGGCAATCGCCACCATGCGACGCATCATTTCAGCGTGCCCCGAGCCCATTTCGCGGACCTGCGCGTCCTTGTCGGCCGACGTCTCGGTGGGGTCCAGTTCGAGCAGCACATCGCCAGCCACGACCTTGCTGCCATTCTCGATTTTAATGCCGACGACGCGGCCTGCCTCAAGCGGCTGCACCACCTTGGAACGGCCGCTTGGATGGATGCGCCCCTGGGCGACGGCATGGATATCCAACGAACCGACCCAGGCCCCGATGAGCCCGATCATCACCGCGCTGCAAATCAACCAGATGCCCCAGATCTTGACGGGCGACGGTGGCGTCTCGAGCAGTTCGAGCGCTGCCGGCAGGAATTCCCGGTCCACAGGATCGAGCGCGGCCCGCGGCACGATCAGCGGCGCTGCAGCGGCCTTGGGTGATGACGATCCGCCGACGATGGTCGCAGCCGGGGCCGCAGGTGTTGCTGCCGCTATCGCCGCCCCAGCCTGAGCGAGTGCCGCCGTACGTTTTCGATCCCCGCGACGACGCATCGCCCCAGGGCTTGCAATGAATGCCAGCGCAATCAACGAAAGCAGCACAATCGCCGCCACATCGCCACTTACGTCCTGCGGCCACTCGGCTGGCCAGGAAAAAAAATTCGTCATGCCCATCACATCCGGAAGTTTTCGTTCTGCTGCCGCCAGAGCATTGCGTAGTGCCCGTTAGGCATCTGCAGCAATGACTGGTGCGTGCCGTCCTCGACGATGCGTCCATCCTTGATGGCAATGATACGATCGCAGCCGCGCACCGCCGCCAGTCGATGCGCAATGATGATCACCGTGCGCCCGCGCGTGATACGCCGCATGTTCGACTGAACCACCCGCTCGCTTTCATAGTCGAGCGCACTCGTCGCCTCGTCGAGGATCAGCATGCGTGGACGCGTGGCCAGCGCGCGCGCAATGGCGATCCGCTGGCGTTGACCGCCCGATAGGTTGGCGCCGCGCTCCTCAATGTGCGTGTCGTAGCCGAGCGGCAATTTTGTGATGAATTCGTCCGCGCCTGCAAGGCGTGCCGCCTCGATCACTTCAAGTCGCGGCATACCGGGATTGGCGAGTGCAATATTCTCGTGGATCGTCCGGTTGAACAGCAGGTTCTCCTGCAGCACCACGCCGATCTGACGGCGCAACCACGCCGCGTCGACCTGGCCGATATCGATGCCGTCCACCAGGATCTGCCCCCGCTCCGGCCGATAGAGCCGTTGGATGAGTTTGGTCAGCGTCGACTTGCCCGACCCCGATGGGCCGACGATGCCGATCACCTGCCCTTCCGGGATATCGAGATTGATGTTTTTCAGGATCTCGGCACCATCCGCGCGATAGCGGAAATCGACCTCCGATATCTTGATTGCGCCGCGTGCCGGCGGCAGCGACGCGTAGTTCATCTGCTGGCCTTCAGCCGGCGCGTTCAGAATATCGCCAAGTCGCTCAACCGAGATCTGGATCTGCTGGAATTCCTGCCACAGCTGTGACAACCGCAGGATCGGCATCATCGCCTGGCCCATGATCATGTTGAAGGCGACGAGCCCGCCAACCGTCAGGTCCCCCTCGATCACCGCCACCGCACCAAAATACAGCACCACTCCCGTCGTCGCCTTGGACACATACTGTATCGAGTTCTGCCCCAGCGCCGAAAGCATCGCCGCCTGGAACGACGTCTTCACGTAGGCAGCCAGCTTCTCTTCCCACTGTACCCGCAGCACCGGCTCGACTGCCGCTGCCTTGATGGTCTGGATACCAACAATCGCCTCGACCAGGAATTGCTGGCTGGCCGCGCCCCGATTGAAGCGCTCGTTGATCTTCTGCCGCAGCAACGGCCGGATCGAAAAAGCGATGATGAGATAGAGGGGGATCGACAGCAGCACGACCAGCGTCAGTTTCGCAGAATAGAGAAACAGCACGGAGATGAACACGACCGCGAACACGACGTCGATCATCGACGACAGGCCCTGCCCCGTCAGAAAGGCGCGGATCGTCTCGAGCTCGCGCACGCGGGCGACAGTCTGGCCGGCGGCTCGCTGCTCGAAGTAGGCGATCGGCAGCCGCGTCAGATGATCAAACAGCCGCGCGCCCAGCTCCACGTCGATACGGCTTGTCGTGTGATTGAGCGCATACGATCTGAGATACTGCAACAGCACGTCGAAAACGCCGACCACCAGCAAGGCCGCCACGATCACCACCAGCGTCGACATGCTCTTGTGCAGCAGGACTTTGTCGATCACCACCTGAAACAACAGCGGCGTGACGAGCGCGAACAACTGAATGAACAGCGAGGCGATCAGCACGTGCCCGAGCGGCTTGCGATAGCGCCAGATGGACGGATAGAACCAGCTGAAATCGAATTGCTCTGGGTTGGTAAGCGCGCTGAGGGCGCGACGCGTGACCGCCACGATCGTCTTCGACCATTGCGCTTCGAAATCCGCCAGCGGCACGATCGCCTGCTTGCCCAGGAGCGGATGCACGATACGCACTGTCCCGTCGGCGAGCCTGTGGGTCAGGATGGCAAACGTGCCATCGGTGAGGCCCACGATAATCGGCAGCGGGATGGTTGTCAGGCGGGCCAATTTCTCGTCGACCAGCAGCTTGCCCTTCAGCCCAATACGTTTGGCCGCGCGCACGATATCCTCGCCGCTCGCCCGTTTGTCGAGGCCAAGCCCCAGGTCGTGCGCCACTTGCGCAGGATCGCATGCGATGCGGAAATGTGCGGCGATGACCGCCAGCGACGTCAATCCGCTATCCGACGGAGCGGTTGCTTGGACATCGTCAGTACGGCCACCAAAGCGCTGCCCCGGCACGATCCGAGTTGCGGCGGGGTTTGGTGCGACGCCTCCGGGTATGGTCCCTGTCACTGAATAATCCTCGACTACAACAGCGAAATACGTGTCAAATCCTGAAACGGGACCCCAACGGCGCCACTAGGCCCACCGCTCGGCACATGCCAACCATCCGACCGCTAGTGTTCCGGCGCTGACATTTGCTTCCCTTCGCGGCATGTTGGTGAGCAAATGTCAGCGCCATAAGGAACACTAGCAACATTAGGTTTCTAGTGCAGCTTTTGCATCTGACGTTTGGTCACCAGTCTTGCCGCAAAC
>JANYHP010000449.1 GCA_025359005.1 Hyphomicrobiaceae bacterium
CGCGGATGGTGCCGCCGTGGGTAACCGTGATGATGTCGCGGCCTGCGTGGTGCATGCCGAGTTCGGCGATCACGGGCAAGACGCGGGCCACAAGATCGGGGAAGCTCTCGCCGCCCGGCGCCCGCGCATCGCCCTTGGTCATCCAGAAGTCCATGACGGTAGTGCCCTGCGTTCGGCGGAAAGCTGCGCGCTCCTGGCCCTGCCAGTCTCCGAGATGCTGCTCGTTAAAGCCGGCGTACCCAGGCATATCATCGGGCGCATGGGCGCCGTCGGAAGCGGCATGGATAGCCGCGGCCGTCTGCTTGGCGCGCTTCAGGGCGCTGGTGGCCCACACCGCGTTCTTCGGCAACGCGCGCGCGACGGCGCGAAAGACGCGGTCGTCGGAGCAATCGCAATCAAGATCACGCTGGCCGTAAATGCGACCGCCATCCGGCACGGGGGCGTGGCGCACCCACCACCAGCGGGTTTCAATGATGCCATCGTTGTGATGTCTGGACATGATCAGGCTTTGGCCCCAGCCAGCGACGCAAAGCCTTTGCCTTCTGCCGCCAGCCTGACCAGCAACTGCGCGGGCTCAAGCGTCGGATCGTTGGCCGCTTTGGCGAAGCGCGCGAGATCATCGCGGATTTTCGGGAGGCCCACGCTGTCCGCCCAATGCATCGGTCCACCTTTGGCGATCGGGAAGCCATAGCCGTTGATCCACACGATATCGATGTCGCCTGGCCGCGCCGCCACGCCTTCATCCAGTATGCGTGCACCTTCGTTGATCATGGGGTAGAGCATGCGGCCGAGGATTTCGTCGTTGGAGATGGGGCGCCGCGTGACGCCGAGCTTCTTCGACGCGGCAACGATGATCGCTTCAACTTCGGGGTCGCGGATCGGTGCGCGGCGGCCCTCCTCGTAGCGGTAGTAGCCTTTCTGTGTCTTCTGGCCATAGCGGCCTGCTTCGGCAATCGTATCGGCAATCTCGGCGCGCACGCCCCGTTCCTTGCGCGAGCGCATGCCGATATCCAGCCCGGCCAGATCGCCCATGGCGAACGGTCCCATGGGGAAGCCGAAGCCGGTGACGACGGCGTCGACCTCGTGCGGCAGCGCGCCTTCCAGCAGCAGCAACTCGGACTGCTTGGAACGCTGCGCCAGCATGCGATTGCCGACAAAGCCGTGGCAGACGCCGACAACGACCGGCACCTTGCCGATCTTGCGGCCGACGCTCATGGCGGTGGCGAGCACGTCGGGCGCCGTATACTTGGCGCGCACGATCTCCAAGAGCTTCATGACATTGGCCGGCGAAAAGAAGTGCATGCCGAGCACATCGCCGGGCCGTTTGGTGGCGGCGGCCATGGCGTCGATGTCGAGATAGGACGTGTTCGATGCGATGATGGCGCCCGGCTTGCAGACCGCGTCCAGGGTGGCGAATATCGTCTTCTTCAGTGCCATTTCCTCGAACACGGCTTCGACGACGATGTCGGCATCCTTGGCATGTTCGAGGCCGACCTTGGGTGTAATCAGGGCCATGACTTTGGCAACGCCCGCGGGATCGGCGCCGGTGCGCTTGGCGCTCGCTTCATAGTTTTTCTGGATTATGCTGAGGCCGCGCTTCAGGTTCTCTTCCGTCTGTTCGATCAGCGTCACCGGGATGCCGGCGCTGGCAAAGCACATGGCGATCCCGCCGCCCATGGTGCCGGCGCCGAGCACAGCAGCGTTCTTGATTGGGCGCGGCCTCACGTCGGGGCCGACACCAGGAACCTTTGCGGCCTCGCGCTCTGCGAAGAACAAGTGACGTTGAGCCTTGGATTGATCGCCGGCGACGAGCTTCATGAATGACGCTCGCTCCAACTTGAGCGCGTCATCGAGCGGTGTGTCGAGTGACATGGCAACCGCGGCGGCGCAGGCGGCGGGTGCTTCGAGCCCGCGAGACTTGGAGAGCGCTTCGGTGACTGCGGTATCGAATTTGGCGCGATCAACCTCCAGCTTGGCGGTGTCGTCGCGCAGGCGCGGATGTGGGCCAGCCTTGGCGCCGACCGTTTCGGCGAACGCGATGGCGCCAGCTTTCAGATCGCCGGGGATGATCGCGGCGATCAGGCCGAGGTCATGGCCGAGTTTCGCCGGCTGGTGCGCACCGGAGACGATGACCTTGAGGGCCGCAATAGGGCCGATCGCACGGGGTAGCCGCTGCGTGCCGCCGGCGCCCGGCAACAGGCCGAGCTTGACTTCCGGCAGGCCCCACTTCGCATCCAGCGACGCCACCCGGTAGTGGCAGCCGAGCGCCAACTCCAGCCCGCCGCCGAGCGCCGTGCCGTGGATGGCGGCGACCACCGGAATCGGCATCGCCTCAATGACGGCGATGACATCGGGAAGGATCGGCGGCTTCGACGGCTTGCCAAATTCGGTGATGTCGGCGCCGGCGACAAACGTACGGCCCCCGCACCAGAGCAGCACGGCTTTAGCCTTGCCCTCAGCCTTGATTGCGGTAAGCGCATCCGCGATGCCGCTGCGAACGGCGTGGCTCAACGCATTGACAGGTGGCGAGTTGATGGAAATGACGGCGACTGCGCCGTGCTGAGCATGGGTGACGACGGCTGACATGGGCAGGCTCCGGGTACGAAAGATTGGCTCTCAGGTGTCAGACCCATGGGCCTGACCCCACACCGACAGTGGCTACTTCTTCGACACGTTCCACAGCACGAGGTTGGAGGCTACCAACAGCCCCGTCAGATTTGTCCGATAGGCCGTGGGCTGGAGGTATTGGCCGAGGTGGATGTGAGTGACATAGTCGCTCGCGCGCACCGAAACAGCCTCGGCGATGGCTTTGCGCTTGGCAATATCAGTTTCACGGGCGTAGGCATCGCGCAGTTTTTCCAACGTTTCGTCGCACGGCCAGCCGAAGGTCGCCTTCTCGCAGCTTGCATTGAGGAAGTTAGTCGATACCGGGTCCACGACGTCGATGGAGCCCCAAGAGGTGAAAAAGACGTTCCAGCCACCCTTGTCGGGCAGGTCTTTCTTGGCGCGCCGCGTTACCACTGTCTGCCAGTCGGTCGCCTGCAGTTCGACCTTGAGGCCGATCTTTTCCATCAGCGATTTCGCGACGGGCGCGAGGTTAGAGAGCGCGCTGTTGTCGGTCGACTGCATCATGACGACGGGCGTGCCGTCGTATCCAGCTTCCGCCAGCAGCGCCTTCGCTTTGGCGATATTGCTTTCGAGCTTATCCTCCCAGCCCTTGATCGTTTCGTTGGGCGAACCACACGGGTAGAGCGACTTGCAAATCACGTAGAATTTCGGATTGCCGACCACGGCGTCGAGGAAGTCCTTCTGGTTGAAGGCATAGGCAACAGCTTGGCGGATCTTGGCGTTGTCGAACGGCTTGTGCAGCGTGTTGAAACGCAGCGCATACTGGCGACCCATCGGCGCGGCGACGAACGTGTCGACAGCCTTGTCCTTGAGCAGAAGTTCCACCAGATCGTGCGAGGGGGCCTCGATGAGATCGATCTCGCCGCTTTGGAGCGCCGCGACCTGCGTCTGGTTGTCGGCGATCCACACCCACTCGACGCGGTCGACGTTGACGATTTTTCCACCTGCATAGCCCGAGGGCACTTCTGCGCGCGGCACGTATTTGGTGTTTTTGACGTAAACGGCTTTTTCGCCAGGCTTCCACTGATCACGTTTGAAGATGTAGGGACCGGAGCCCGTGGTGTCGGAAAGCTGCGTATTCGGATCTCCGTCGGCAACACGCTTCGGCATCATGAACAGCACGTTGGATGTGGCCTTGCCGAGCGTATCCAGGACCAACCCATAGGGCTCCTTCATGACGAACGTGAAGGTCTTGGCATCAACCGCTGCGATGTCCTTGATGGAGGCCATCATCTTCTGCGCCATGCCGTCTTTCACAGCCCATCGCTTGATGGAGGCGACGCAGTCTTCGGCCGTAACCGGCGCGCCGTCGTGCCAGGCGAGGCCGTCGCGCAGTTTGAACGTCCAGGTGAGCTGGTCGGTGCTAGTCGACCACGTGTCGATCATCTGCGGCTTGATCGCCAGCTTTTCATCAAGCGCGAAAAGCTGGTCGTAGATCATGAAGCCGTGGTGCGTCGTGATCAGCGCCGACGTCCAGACCGGGTCGATAACTTTGAGATCGGAGTGCAAGCTGGCACGCAGCGTCGTCTCGGCCTGGGCGGCCGCGGGGGCTGCCGCCCCGAGGCACACGGCCACCAGTGCAATACAAAAGAATGTGAGGCGATGAACTGGCGGCATGGAAACCTCTGGCCGGTGTGCATTGTGTAGCGCAGGGAGTGAAGCGCAAGCGGTCGGAGCGGTCAATGCAGCGAGCGTGGCGTGTGACGGGGTGCTCAGCGCGGGACGATCAGGGCGATCGTCCCGCCGTCGTCGGAGATATCGATTGGGGTCGTACCGTCGGCGTCGCCGTCGATCTGAAGAGGCACCGGTTGGTCGGCGTCGATGCGGACGTGGCGGCAGGGGAGGATTGTAACCCAGTCAGGATTGAGCGCCGCACGCCGGTCGAGGTCGCCACGGGCGAGTGCTATGGCCTGCGCCAGGCGTTCGGCGCGCGTGCGGGCGTGGAACAGGATGGCGGAAAGTCCGGGCGTGCGGAGCGACACGGTCGATGTGAGGCGGAAATGGCCGCCATAGCGCGCAGCACTTGTGACGATGACCCAGGTGCAATCGTGGCCGACGCCGTCGACGGTGACGTGCAGATGGTCCAAAGGGGCAGCGAGGGCTGAGAGCGCCGGGGCAGCGAAGGCAGCCTTACCGAGCTTCTGCTTCCACGACTGGTTGAGGCGGGCGATGATGCGGCCATCGAGGCCGGCGCCAGCCATAAGCAGAAACGTGGCGTCGTTGGCACGGCCGAGCGATACGGGGATGGTCGGACCGTTGAGCAACATCGAGGCGATGGCGCGTGGCGTGCGGGGGAGGTTCAGTTCGTGAGCCACCACGTTGCCGGTGCCGATCATGATGGCGCCCACCGGGCACGACGTGCCCACGACCGCGACTGCCGCTTGGCGGATTGTGCCGTCACCACCGGCCGCAACGATGGCGTCGAACCCACCGGAGTGCGCAGCGACGGTGGCCTCCGCGCGGGCCGTTGCCGCCCCTTGCGCCGCGGCGCGTACAACAATGGCGCCACCCGCCCGCAGTAGCCGCTCAACCTCCGCGACGACTCCCGCGCGCGCAGTCCCGGCAGCAGGGTTGAACATAAGAAAAAAACGCCGCCGCATCGTGCCCAAGGTCTCCTTGGCGTCGGCCGTACTGTCACGGGCCTGTCACGTCAACGGGGCGTTGGCTGGTTCGGCTTTGCCGGCTCGACGATTTTTGACGGACGGTCTAATACAGAGCGGAGCGCGGAAAAGTCTGCTCGGGGGATCGCATGGTAGGTTCGGGTCGTGGATTGGGCTGGGCTTGGCGGATGATTCCGGCACTCACGAGTGCCGCATTGGCGGTGGCCGCGGGGCCGGCCCGCGCCGGCGATATCAACAGAATTGATACGATCGTCGTCATTTATGCGGAAAACCGCGGCTTCGATCACCTCTATGGGCTGTTTCCACGCGCCAACGGCATCGCTAACGCCCAGCCCGAAAATACGCTCCAGCGCGATCACGACGGGACGATCCTCAAGGAGCTCACCGTATGGGACAGCAAGGGCCAGCCCGATGCGCGCTTTCCAAAGCTGCCCAACGCGCCGTTCCGTATCGACGCGCCGCCGGTTGATAAGGCGCAAGACCAAGTCTGGCCGAGCCCGATCCACGCCTATTATCACCAGATCGAGCAGATCAACGGCGGCAAGCTGGATCGGTTCGCGGCCATGTCCACGGTTGGTGGCTACGTCATGGGCCATTTTGATGGCTCCAAGCTGAAACTCTGGCAGTGGGCGCGAGAATACACGCTCGCCGACAACTACTTCATGGGCGCGTTCGGCGGCTCCTATCTTAATCACCAGTGGCTGATCTGTGCGTGTGCGCCCGTCTTCAAGGATGCGCCAGAGGAGATGCGGGTGCGTCTGGATGCCAGCGGCAAGCTCGAGAAAAAGCTCGGGTCGCCCTCGGCGGCGCTAGGCGCTGTGCAAACCTTTACGGCCGGGCTCGGCGGGCAGGTCACTCCCGACGGCTTTTCGGTCAACACGACGCAACCGCCTTATCAGCCGAGTGGCGTCGCGCCAGCCGCGGACGGACCCTTGGATATTGCCGATCCCAAGGGCAACCCGCGGCTCGGGCTGCCGCTGCCGCCGCAGACAGCGAAAACCATCGGCGATACGCTGTCGGCCAAGGGTATCACCTGGGCATGGTACGCAGGCGCCTGGAGCGAGGCGCTGGCGGACGCCCCAAAGCCAGACACCGAACGCAAGGTAATCTACAAAGCTGGCGGCGGCGCTTCGAACTTCCAGCCCCATCACCAACCGTTCAACTATTTCGCGCGCTTTGCGCCAGGCACGGCCGACCGTGCCGCACATCTCAAGGATGGTGCGGATCTGCTGGCCGATATCGACCAGGGCGCGCTGCCGCCCGTCACATTTTACAAGCCGACAGGCAAGCACAACCAACATCCCGGTTATACCGATCTCGTCAGCGGCGACGCGCATATCGCCGACGTGCTGGAACGGCTGAAAAAGGGCCCTCAATGGGGCAAGATGCTGGTGATCGTCACTTACGACGAGAATGGCGGGTTCTGGGATCACGTGGCGCCGCCGACTGGGGCTGGTTGGGGCGACCGCTGGGGGCCAGGAATGCGCGTCCCTGCCATCATCATTTCGCCATTCGCCAAGCGCGATCATATCGACAGCACATCCTACGATACGACCTCGATCCTCAAGCTGATCACGCAGCGCTTCGGCCTCGAACCGCTCCCTGGCGTACGCGATAAGGTGGGCGATTTCAGCGCCGCGATCGAGTAGCGCGCGAGACACGGCAATGCAGTCGTGCTGACGTCGACACGCGTCGTCGTCGAGAGCGGCTCACGCGCCTGTGTGCCCGGCTCCCATAACTGTGACTTGCAGCCATGTAAAAAACGCTTATGCATGCGTTTTTTGCATGGCTAGTCCGTCCGAACTCGGATATTGCTCATCCGACGATGGGATCGGGCCGGCATTCTGGATCGAAACCCCGCTAGCGAGCCCTGTCATGAGCCAGCATAACCACCGTTCCGTCATCATTCTGGGCTCTGGCCCGGCCGGTTACACCGCCGCGATCTATGCAGCGCGCGCGATGCTCAACCCGATGCTAATCCAAGGCATTCAGCCTGGCGGGCAGCTGACCATCACCACCGACGTTGAGAATTATCCAGGCTTCGCCAAAGTCATCCAGGGGCCGTGGCTGATGGACGAGATGCGCGGCCAAGCCGAACACGTCGGCACCGAAATGGTGATGGATCACATCACCAAGGTCGACCTCAAGACGCGCCCGTTCCAGTTGATTGGCGACAGCGGCGACACCTATTCGTGCGACGCCCTCATCATCTGCACCGGAGCGCAGGCACGCTGGATCGGTCTGGATAGCGAGAAGGCGTTCCAGGGGCACGGCGTCTCCGCCTGCGCGACTTGTGACGGGTTCTTCTACAAGGGAAAGGATGTCGTTGTCGTCGGCGGCGGCAACACGGCGGTGGAGGAGGCGATCTTCCTCACCAACTTTGCCCGCAAAGTCACCGTCGTGCACCGTCGTGACGGTTTCCGTGCCGAGAAGATCTTGCAGGATCGCTTGTTCAAAAATCCCAAAGTCGAAGTCGTCTGGGACAGTGCCATCGACGAGATCGTCGGCAACGCCGATCCGAAAACAGTCACCGGCGTGCGTCTGCGCAACGTCAAGACCGGGGCGCTCGTCGAGCGCCCGGTGGATGGCGTGTTCATCGCCATCGGACACGCTCCGGCGACGGAACTATTCGCCGGCCAACTCGAGATGACAGCCGGCAAATATCTGATCACCAAGCCCGACTCGACCGCCACCGCCATTCGCGGCGTATTCGCAGCCGGCGACGTGAAAGACGAGACGTTCCGGCAGGCCGTTACGGCTGCTGGCATGGGGTGCATGGCAGCGCTTGAGGCAGAACGCTTCCTGGCCGCAACCACACACGCATCCAAAGCGGCGCAATAGCCGCGATCAGACACGCAGCACACAGAGGCGACATGGACTGGGACAAGCTTCGAATATTCCATGCCGCGGCCGAGGCCGGCAGTTTTACGCATGCGGGTGATGTGCTGCGGATGAGCCAGTCGGCTGTCAGCCGGCAGGTCTCAGCGCTTGAAAAGGACCTGCGGGTGGCGCTCTTCCACCGTCACGCGCGCGGGCTCGTGCTTACTGAACAGGGGGAGATGCTGTTCCGCACCGCGAGCGAAATACTGACGAAGCTCGCCACGGCCGAAACAATGTTGACGGACGCGGCTACCAAACCGGCCGGCGATCTGCGGGTGACTGCGCCGACGGGGCTCGGCACCGTGTGGATCACGCAGCGCCTGCGCGAATTCCTCGACGCCTATCCGGATATCCGAGTCAACCTCATCCTGGCCGAGGGGCAGCTCGATATTTCTATGCGCGAGGCTGACGTGGCGATCTGGGCCAGCGAACCGCAACACGGCGACCTCATCCGGCGACCGCTCTTCACCATGCAGACACACGCCTATGCGAGCGCACAGTATATCAAGAAGCACGGCGCACCGCAGTCACTTGAGGCGCTCGATAAGCATCGTATTGTGTCCTACACAGGCATTCCGCAAGCGCATCTGAGCGCCATCCGGTGGCTGGAGATTGCGGGCCGCGAAGGGCAAACCCCGCGCACGCCCGCCTACACCGCCAACAGCGTGATCGCGATGAAATATGCCATCCGCAGCGGCATCGGTATCGGCGTCATTCCGGATTATCTCACCAACGAGGAAACCGAGTTGGTGCCGGTTCTGCGTGAGGTGGAGTTGCCGAACATGCAGATTTTCTTCGTCTATCCGGAGGAGCTGAAGAGCGCCAAGAAGGTGCAGGTTTTTCGCGATTTCCTGGTCTCCAAGGCGCGCGCCTGGCAGAACTGAGCAGTGGCAGTCGCTTTCGTCGTCATGCGGCTGAAACACGGCAACCATGCATGTCGTCGCGTTGCGGATCGGGCACGCGAAGCGCAATCTGGCGGAGCTGCAACGAACAGCCACCGGTGATCCGTTCCTCCCTTGGGATCGCCGGCTTGCCGATAGGCAGGCGTGAAACCTCACGATGCCGGCGGGCGTGCGACGCCTTGCTGGCATTTTTCTTGCGCGCTCAATTCGGCGGCAGCACCACGGACTTTATCACGATCGCTGCGCCGGGCTTGCCGCGGGGCGCTGGAATGCGGCTTTCATGGACGGGCCGGCCTGCGATGAGTGTGGCCAACGCGTGCGTCAGGCCGGCGCTCGGCGTCTCCGACCAGACGATGAGAGCGCCATCGCGCGCCAAGCGCTGCGGCGTTATCCAGGGCGCATAGCTCAACTCGCCGTCGGTCAGGATCGACGGTCGGTCCGGGTGGTTGAGCGCAACCAGTCCCGCAGGCCACGCTTGGCCGGCGACGATGCGCAGCGGCATGGGTGTTGCTTCCTTCCACACGTCTGCGAGAGACTTCGCGATGTCTGCCTGTGGCCAGTTCACACGCAGTAAGGGTGCCGAGCTCAGGCGGCTGAGATTGGGCACGATCAGCGCGTAGCCAAGTGGCACCAGCACGGCAATGCCAAGACCGATCGTGCGTAGGCGCGCGAGGACACCATCGTCGAGCGCGTGCGACCAGGTCGCGACGACGAGCGTTGCGGCCAACGGCAACGATGGCGCGAGCCATGAGGCGCGCAGGCCGGAGCCGCCCAGCAACGCCAACACAATTGCCAGCAGCGGTGGCGCCAACGTCATCGTGAACAAGAAGGATCGTCCGTCCGGCCCGAGGGCCGGCTTATCGTGATGCGGCGGCGAAGCGCGTTGAAACAAGCCGGCGACGGCCAGCGCCAGTGCGATGGGTGCCGCTTGGAACAGCATGTTGACGGGAAACAGCAGCGTCGCGACAAGCGTTTGTTCGCGACCGCGAGCACCGGCGTAGGCCAGAGCCTGGAAGTTGGATGCCAAAAGCCAGCGCGCCAGTGGCACGCAGAGCAAAGCAAAAACCGCCGCGCCCGCAAAGGGACCAGCAGTCGCAAGCTGCGCGCGGCCCCGCGGCGTTGCCAAAATCCAGGCGGCGATGACGATCAGCAACGTGGCGTTCGACAGCTTGCCATAGAGCCCGGCCGCGGCCATTGCCCCGAGCGCCAGCCACCAGCCGAGCGATCTCGTCTCGACGGCGCGCCAAGCAGCCCATGCCGATCCGATCCAGAGCGGCATCTGCGCTTGCGTGTGATTGAGTTCCGGCGAGCGCCAGGAAAAATATTCGACGCCAAGCAAGGCCAGGACAGCGGCGGCAGCCACGCGCGATCCTGCGAGATCGCGGGCGAACGCGTACGTCAGCAAGAGCGTTGAGACGTTGACGAGTTGGGCTGCGATGTCGGCCGGCCAGCCCAAGGCGCCGCCGTTGAACATGCGGCTCGCCTCGAAAATCCAGGCTGGCATGGCGGGATGCTTGTAAGTGCCGATCACCCACTCGCGACCCCAAAGCGCGCTCTCGACGACGTCGAGCGGCGGGGCTGTGTGGACGAGGAAAGGCACCAGCGTCCACAGCACGGTAATGACGGCAAGCGGCAGAGCGATAATCGCCAATCCGTCATCACGCGCGCCGCCAGCTTTGATTGCAAGTCCAGCTACAGGCACCGCCGCTCCCCGCTGCAAGTGCAGCCGCGCTGATCGTAAAAAAAGATGGGCGCAACGCATCGGCGCTGAGCCATGCGACGGCTGTGTCGATACCGCATCGCTCAACCCGATTTTTTGAACGTGTGCAGCGATTTGAAAATGCCGGCATCCGAGAAGCCGCGCTCGGCGATCAGCGCAGCGCCCGCCTGCTGGGCTTTGTCGTAGGCGAAACTGCCCGTGTAGAAATGCATTTCGCCGCCGGGTTTGAGACAATCAGCAAGCACGAGTGCCATCTGTGTGTCGGTCAAGGCGCCGTATTTATCATTTTCGGCTGTTCGGTACTCGCCGCAATGGAACAGGGTCACGTGGTCAAGCGCCGGCATGAGGCGGTGATCGATCTGGTAGATATCGCCGAAATAGACCTTGTAGGTGAAGCCGAGACGCGGATTGTCAATCAGCAAGTCGATATAGGTCTGGTACTCCTCTTTGCTGGCGGTGATACCGAGGACCTGATTGCCGAAGCCGTTGGAGGCAGTCTTGAGGCCGATAATGTGATGGCTGCCGGTGCCCATGTGGAAGATGTCGGCACCTTTGATCGCTTTTACCTCCAGGTAGTCCAGGAAGTGGATGTCACAGGGGCATTGCGCTTCATCGAGATGCCAGGATGAGGTCCAGTAGTTGAGCTTCGTCATGGTGGTCCGGCGCCGCTTTGGTGAAAAATTCGAGATTCGGATCAGTGCGCTGTTTCGGCAAGCATTGCGTCGCGATCGCGGCGCGTCAATTCGAGCGTCCGGTCGAACGTGCCCGCAGGCGCTGCGCGTTGGCCGAGACTGAGGATGGCGAGGTGGGGGGCATCGGCGCGCAAGGTTTGGATCAGCGCGCGCTGGGCGGCCCCGTCCAGGGCGGACAAGGCGTCGTCCATCACCAGGACCTGCGGCTTGACGAGCAAGGCTCGGGCGGCAGCCAGGCGCTGGCGCTCGCCAGCCGATAACACGTGATCCCAGCGGGCGTGCTCGTCCAGGCGATTGCGCAGATGGGCAAGGCCGACCGCGTCCAATGCCCGCAAACACGCGGCGCGGGATCGCGCGGCGTTCGCGGGGGGCTGCGGATAGGCGATGGCATCCAACAGAGTTCCGAGCGGCAGATAGCCCTTCTGTGGCAACATCAGGATTGCCTCAGAACCGGCACCGGCGATGCTGCCGCTGGTCGGCAAAACGAGACCGGCGAGGATGCGGGCGAGCGTTGATTTTCCGGTGTTGGACGGGCCAGTCAGGTGCACGGCTTCGCCCGGCGCCAAGCTCAGCGTCACCGGGGCGAGCACGAGATGGCCCGCCATATCGGCAAGCGTCAGGCGATCGAGCGTGAGCGCGACACCGCCGGCCGCCGGGGCAGACGCACGCGGTGCGGGCAGGTCCGGCGTTATGGCGTCGCTGGCATCGACAATGTCCATGACGCGACGGGCCGAGGCGTACCAGTCGGCGATACGGCCGTAGTTGTCGACCACCCAGGAGATGGCCTGCTGGACCTGGATGAAGGCGGCGGCGAGCTGCGTCACCTGCCCGAGCGTCAGGTCACCGGCCATGTACTTCGGCGCAGCAAACAACAGCGGCACGATCGGGATCATGGGGCCGGTGGCGTTGGTAATCCATGTGAGATGAGCGTTCGATCGAACAATGCGCAGCCAGCGCACCACGACGGTGTCGTAGAAAATGCGCAGGATATGGCTTTCCGCTTCTGCGCCGTGCACCATGGCGATACTTTCGGCATTGTCGCGCAGCCGCATCATCGCGAAGCGGAAGTAACCCTCGGCTTCGTTCTTTTGCCCGACGCGTCCGACGAGCGGGCTGCCGACCCAGGCGGTGAGTGTTGACGCGGCAATGCCATACGCCAGCGCGCACCACACCATGTAGCCCGGGACGACGACGCCACCAATGCGCAGGCCGCCGCCCACGGTCCATAGGATGGTGATGAACGCCGCCCCCCCAACGACAGCCGTGAGCAGGCCTATGCCGAGATCGACCAGGATCTCAGTGGCCCATCGGGTGTCGTCGGAGATGCGATACTCGGGATTGGCAGGCTCACGACCGGTGGCGTTAAGATGGTAGAAGCGCTGATCCGCCAGCCACTGGCCAAGTAGCCGGTCGACCAGCCACTGGCGCCAGCGCACCTGCAGCGTCATGCGCGTGGTGACGATGCCGACGCCGATCGTTGCCATGCAGGCGATGATGGCAAGGAACACGAGCACGGCCTGCTTGATCGTTGCCGCGTCCCGCCGTTCGAGGGCGTCGAAGAACCAGCGGTTCCATTGATTGAGTGCGACGGTGACGAGTGTGGACAACAACAGGCATGCGACGAGGCCGACAGTGAGCATCCAGGCCCGCCGCGCGGTGGGGCCTGTCCAGAAGCCGCCCGCGAATTTGGCATACGCTTGCGCGACCCGCCAATCGAGTTGGAAAGCACCAGCGTCGGAGATTGTAGCGTTAGACATTCGCAGCAGCGCTTCTAGGATTTTGGGGAACGAGAATGGGCAGCCGTGTCAGCGGCATGAGAACGGCGACCTCGTACCACGTTTCTCGGCAAGATAGGGCGTCGTGCGGGCTGTGGGATGAAAGCGCGATGAACGGCCTCGGCCTGATGCGCCACCAGCGCGGAATGTCCGGAAATGAGACAATGTCGATTTTGGAGAAAATTTTCTTTTGGATGCCTCTTGCCAGGGTGGGCGACTTGAGGCTTACTTATGGCGCTGATCTCGCGTCGAGCGGGATCGTTGACAACGCCATGCAGCGAAAACGGGCCTAATAGGCGAGCGGGAGACAGCGTGCAGCATCCGCGCATACAGGCCGACAGAAAGCGCCGCACCGTCAAGGTCGCGGTCGCGGCGGCTGATGTGCAGCACACGCAGACGGTGATGATCACGTTGCAGGCGTCGGGTATCATGCTGGCGACGCTTCTGGCACTCCTTCTTATCAGCCCCTGAGCCGGTTGAGGCCGCAGTTGCTGCGGTCAGCGCTCAGGGGAGTGATAATCCAAGCCGAGCCCACCTCTTTCCAATCGTCTGGACGTCGGCGCATAACATGCGTTGTTCTCGGCTCGCGCGCGGCGCAGCCTTAGCCGTTCAGGTCCCAAGCTCCAGGATCCTTTTCATGCCGAAGTCCACCACCAGCAAGGGCGGCAAGTCGCCGACCGCCACCGATGCTGAAATGGCCAAGAAGGCCGCAGACGTCGCGGCCACGCGCGACGCCGCAAAAAGAATAACCGGCGCCTCCGTCGTCATCTTCGACACCACGTTGCGCGATGGCGAGCAGTGCCCCGGCGCGACCATGACGTTCGAGGAAAAGCTCGAGGTTGCTGATTTTCTCGAGGAAATGGGTGTCGACATCATCGAGGCGGGCTTCCCCATCGCATCGGACGGCGATTTCGAGGCCGTCACCGCGATCGCCAAGCGACTGAAAAAATCTGTCGTGTGCGGGCTCTCGCGCGCCGGCATGAAAGACATCGATCGCGCTGGTGAGGCAGTCAAGCATGCTGCCCGTCCGCGCATCCACACGTTTATTTCGACGTCGTCCATCCACATCAAGCACAAGCTGATGAAGACAGAAGACGAAGTGCTCGGCATGATTGCCGACCAATGCGCGCGCGCGCGCAACTGGTGCGACGACGTGGAATGGAGCGCTGAGGACGCGACGCGGACGGACATCGAATACCTGATCCGCTGCGTCGACACCGCAATCAAGGCCGGCGCCACCACGATCAACCTGCCTGACACGGTGGGTTACACGACGCCGGAAGAATACGAACACATGTTCCGCACCATTCGCGAGCAGGTGGCCAATTCCGACAAGGCCGTGTTCTCGGTCCATTGCCACAACGATCTCGGCATGGCGGTGGCGAATTCATTGGCTGGCCTGAGGGGCGGCGCGCGGCAGATCGAATGTACCATCAACGGTATCGGCGAGCGGGCGGGCAATGCCGCGCTCGAAGAAGTGGTGATGGCGATCAAGACGCGGCCGGACGTGCTGCCCTATGTAACCGGCATCAAGCATGAAATGCTCAACCGGGCATCGAAGCTTGTCTCGGCGGCAACGTCGTTCCCGGTGCAGTACAACAAGGCCATCGTCGGGCGGAACGCGTTCGCCCACGAAAGCGGCATCCACCAGGACGGCATGATCAAGAACGCGACGACGTACGAGATCATGACGCCCGAATCGGTCGGCGTCTCGAAGACGTCGCTGGTGATGGGCAAGCACTCGGGGCGCAATGCTTTCCGCGCCAAGCTCAAGGACATGGGTTACGAGTTGGGCGACAACCAGTTGGAAGATGCGTTCACCCGCTTCAAGGCGCTGGCCGATCGCAAGAAGCACGTCTACGATGAGGACATCGAGGCACTGGTAGACGAGAACATCGCCAATGCGCACGACCGCACCAAGGTGGTGGCGCTGACGGTAATCGCCGGCACCATGGGGCCGCAGAGTGCGACGCTGACGCTCGATACCGACGGCACACACACCACCACGCAATCGATCGGCAACGGGCCGGTCGATGCGATCTTCAATGCCATCCACAAGCTGGTGCCGCACGAGGCGAAGCTGGATCTCTACCAGGTGCACGCAGTGACCGAGGGCACGGACGCGCAAGCGGAAGTGTCGGTACGCCTCACCGACCCCGTGGAAGGCAAAAGCGTGACGGCAAAGGCCGCCGATCCCGACACTCTGGTGGCCTCCGCCAAGGCCTACATCATGGCGCTCAACAAGCTGCAGTCTAAGCGCGGCCGGTTGCACTCGCAGGCTGTAGGGTAGGGCGGACGTTTGCCCGACCACAGGCGGCTACAAACGGCGCCGCCTGCGGCCGAACACGGGGCGTGCTATCGCGCGCGCCGGCAGTGCACGGGATCCGATATCTAAAATGTCTTGGTGATCTGTTGCAGCACGTGCTTGCGCCCGGGCTGCAACAGGGCTACTGACACCTCTTTAATGACCATTATTGACACACCCGCGACATTCGCACGCCGCCATCTGCTGACCTGCGAGGGGCTGAAGGCTGGCGAAATAACCGCTTTGCTCGATCTGGCCGACAAGGCCGCCGATCAGAATAGACAAGTTCACAAAAAACGCGACGTCCTGGTTGGGCGCACGCTTATCAACCTGTTTTTCGAGGCGTCGACACGCACGCAAAGCTCGTTCGAGCTGGCGGGCAAGCGCCTCGGCGCCGACGTCATGAACATGAATGTCGCGACATCGTCGGTTTCGAAGGGAGAAACTCTGATCGACACGGCGGTGACGCTGAACGCCATGCGACCCGATATTCTGGTCGTACGTCATCACGCCGCCGGAGCGGTCGAACTGCTGGCGCAGAAAGTCGATTGTCACGTCATCAACGCTGGCGACGGAGCCCATCAGCACCCGACGCAGGCGCTGCTGGATGCGCTGACGATCCGCCGCGCCAAGGGTCGAATCGCGGGGCTGACGGTGGCCATCTGCGGCGACGTGCTGCACAGCCGCGTGGCGCGGTCGAACATCAACGTGCTCAATACGATGGGCGCGCGTGTGCGCATCATTGGGCCATCGACCTTGCTGCCGTCGAACGCCGACCGGCTCGGCGCAGAGGTGTTCACCGACATGAGCAAGGGGCTGGAGGACTGCGACATCGTCATGATGCTGCGCCTGCAACGCGAGCGCATGTCGGGTTCGTTCGTGCCGTCAACGCGCGAGTACTACCATTTTTTTGGGCTCGATCACGAAAAGCTGGCGCGGGCCAAGCCGGACGCGCTGATCATGCACCCGGGGCCGATGAACCGGGGCGTCGAGATTGCCTCGACGATTGCCGATCACGCGCGGTCGGTTATTCGCGATCAGGTCGAGATGGGGGTGGCGGTCCGGATGGCGGTGCTGGAAGCGCTGGCGCGGCAGTTGAGGAATGATTGAGAGGGTCTCATGCGCACTGTTTTCGCGCTCGCCGACGCGCCAGAACGATTGACGAACATTCCGCCATCTGAGAAGGTTGTGCCGGTGTGCAAAGCAAGATCGGAAGGAGTTACGCGCAAGCCGCTGGAGCAACGGGTCGCGGACTTGAAAGATATCACGACCGATATCCCCAACCGCATGAACAAGCGGCTTGAAGCGATCGTGTTGGACGAGCACGAGGCCATTGATCGTATCGCCCCGCTCGATCGTCAGGTGTTCGGGCTCATGCGCGGTGGCGTTACCCCGCAACGGGTTGCGCAGGACAAAGCATTTGCTGAGATCAAGTTGGATGTCGCCGCGATCAAGGCCGAAGTCGGCAGGCTGAACGCCGAATGCGGTGGGATCGGGGAGTCAGTGGCGCGGTTGGAGATTGGTTTGACCGAGATCCTGCCACGCGTGCCGAAATCTTGAAACGTTGCAGCCAAGCGCCGGGTCATGCGTGCCGCCTGTCCGTGAAGTGCTGGTTCGGGACTGCTTGAAGAGACCTCAATGCGAAAACCAATTTCGACGGCCATGCCATCAACTGACACGACCGTTTTCATCAATGCGCGGCTCGTGGACCCGGGGTCGGGTTTCGATCAACCGGGCGGGCTGCTGGTAAAAGATAACGTTATTGCCGATCTTGGGGAGCACCTCAGGCGCAATGCGCCGGCTGGCGCCACGGTGGTTGATTGCCGAAACAATGTGCTCTGCCCGGGGCTGATCGATGCGCGGGTGTTCACCGGCGAGCCGGGGCAGGAGCATCGCGAAACCCTCAAGACGGCCAGCCACGCGGCGGCGGCGGGCGGGGTGACGACGATCGTCGTGATGCCGGATACGACGCCGGTGATCGATCAGGTGGCCCTCGTCGATTTCATCCAACGGCGGGCGCGCGACAACGCCATCGTCAACGTTCACGTCATGGCCGCGATGACGCGCGACCTTAAGGGCGAGGACATGACGGAGATCGGCCTCTTGAAGCGGGCCGGCGCCATCGCGTTCACAAACGGCAAGTCGAGCGTCGCTAATTCACGGACAATGCGGCAGGTGCTGAACTACGCCAAGGATTTCGGCGCGCTGATCGTGCATCACACCGAAGACCCGTGGCTGACCGGCACCGGCGTGATGAATTCGGGTGAGGTATCGACGCGGCTCGGCCTGCCGGGCGTACACAAGCTGGCCGAGGCGATGATGGTCGAGCGGGATGTCCGCCTCGTCGAGATGACCGGTGGCAGCTATCACGCGGCGTCGATCACTTGCGCGGAAAGCCTGGCGGTGATCAGTGCGGCGAAGGCCAAGGGGTTGCCGGTGTCGTGCGGGGTGTCGATCAATCACCTGACCTTGAACGAGAACGATATCGGGCCCTATCGGACGTTCCTGAAGGTGCGACCGCCGCTCAGGACCGAAGCGGATCGCGAGGCGATGGTGGCGGGTCTGGTCGCCGGCGAGATCGACCTGATCGTGTCGAGCCACGATCCCCAGGATGTCGACGTGAAGCGCCAGCCGTTCGCGGAGGCAGGCGACGGCGCCATCGGGCTTGAAACGTTGCTGGCCGCGGCGCTCAGGCTCTATCACGGTGAGCACATTGGACTGGCGCCCCTGCTGCGGGCGATGACGGCCAATCCCGCCAAGCTGCTTGGGCTGCCGGGCGGGCGCCTTGAAAAGGGCGCGCCGGCCGACTTGATCGTGGTTGACCTCGGTCAGCCCTGGGTGGTGGATAAGGCGCAACTTCGATCGCGCTCCAAGAACTCGCCGTTCGACGAAAGCAAGATGCAGGGCCGCGTGCTGCGGACGCTGGTTGCAGGTGAGACGGTGTACGAATACGGTCAGGTGCAGAGGTAGGCGTCGCGCGCTGCCAGGGTGGGGTTTGAGTTCGCAAGGCGGATCGCCGTGCAGATGGGGATATTGATGGTTTTCGGCGCAATTCTTGCAGTGTTACTCGGCTATCTGCTGGGATCGATTCCCTTCGGGCTGTTGCTGACGCGCGCCGCCGGTCTGGGCGACGTTCGCGCCATCGGTTCGGGCAACATTGGCGCAACCAACGTGCTGCGCACGGGCAGCAAGGGGCTCGCTGCCGCCACACTGCTGCTGGACGGTTTGAAGGGCACCGCCGCAGTGCTGTTGGCACGGCAAGTTTTCGGTGCCCCCATGGCGGTCGACATGGGAGTGCTGGCCGGGCTCGGCGCGTTCCTCGGTCACCTCTTTCCGGTATGGTTGGGCTTCAAGGGCGGCAAGGGTGTCGCGACATTTATCGGCGTCGTCTTCGCGCTGACGTGGCCGCTTGGACTGCTGTTTTGTTTTGTTTGGCTGATCGTCGCAATCGTCAGTCGGCTTTCGTCCGCCGCGGCGCTGGCGGCGACGGTTGCGACCGTTGCGTCGTCTTTCGTCGGAGGGATCGGTGTATTCAGCAACAGGATACCGCTCGCCCAGCCAACGTGGGTGGCCGTTATACTCCTGGTGATGGCCGTGCTCGTTTTCTGGACGCATCGCGAGAATATTGCCCGTCTTCTCGCCGGTACGGAGAGCCGCATTGGCGCGAATGGCTGATCCGTCCCAGCCTAGTCTGCCGCTGGTGGAAACGCCGGCGCCGCTGCCGCAGGCGCCGCTCGATGATGCCCAGCGACTAGCGTGCCTCAGGCTGATCCGGTCCGAGAATATCGGACCCGTCACGTTCCGCGAATTGATCAACCGCTATGGCGGGGCTACCCGTGCGCTCGAGGCGCTGCCGGCGCTTTCGGCCCGCGGCGGGCGGGGCAAGCCCTTGCGCGTCTGCACGGTGGAGGCCGCGGAGGCCGAGTTGGCGGCGGCCGCTCGCATCGGCGCCAAGCCGCTCTTCACGATCGAGCCGGATTATCCGCCGCTCCTTGCCCACCTCGATATGCCGCCGCCGCTCATTTACGCAAAAGGCCGCCTCGACATTTTGACCCGTCCGGCGATCGCCATTGTCGGATCGCGCGACGCGTCCGCCGCGGGAAGGACCATGACGCGGACGCTGGCGCTGGAATTAGCTGCAGCCGGCATTGTGATTGTCTCCGGGCTTGCGCGCGGCATCGATGCCGAGGCCCATCAAGCGGCGTTGGGAACAGGGACGATTGCGGTCCTCGCGGGCGGGCTGGACATCATCTATCCGCCGGAGCATGCTCAGCTCCATGCCGAGATTGGT
>JANYHP010000462.1 GCA_025359005.1 Hyphomicrobiaceae bacterium
AGATTAACCGGCCCGAGCAGATCGCCAATCTCCAAAAGTGGCTCGGCGCTGGAATGGACCTTGGCAACCACACCTTCAGCCACGAGTCGCCAAGCACGCTGGGTGGCAAGGGCTATATTCAGGATATTGTTCGGGGCGAGCCCATTGTCCGTGAACTGCTCCAGCAGCATGGCAAGGTGCTAAGCTGGTTCCGCCATCCCTTCCTTGAGACAGGTTACCCCGAGGCGACGAAACGGGAAATCGACCAGTGGTTAGCAGCGCATGGCTATCGGGTCGCGCCTGTGACCATCGACGCCAATGACTGGGAATTCGCCGAACCCTATGACGACGCCATCGCCCGCCACGATGAGCCCAGGCGCCTGCGGATTAGGGCGCAATACCTCCAATACACTGACCGTACGATCGGTTGGTACCAAAGCGCCTCAGCCGCCTTGTTCGGACGGCAAATTGCATTCGTGATGTTGCTGCATGACACTCGCCTAAACGCCGATTGCATCGATGACCTCGCCAAAATCTTGAAGCGACACAAGCTGACGGGCGTCACCTTGGAGGAGGCAATGCGAGATTCGGCCTATCGGATGGGTGACCCCTACGTCGGCAAGGATGGGATCGATTGGATCGAACGCTGGTCCGACGAAGGCCACAAATCCCTGCCCTGGGGCAGTTGGCAGGATCCTCCGGCGCAAATTGTAAGGGAATACGACGCCATCAATAACGACCGGCGCTAGGCGTCCCGAATAACGATCTATCGACGGGCGCCCGCGAAATCGGAGCATGACCCGGTTTCGAGTCAATTGTCCGATCGATTCCCCCGTGAGTTGATTCTAGCCTGTTTGCAGTCTTTTTTGTGGTTGTAAGCGGAAGATTAGCCAACAATCGCTCCAGAACGCTGGGAGCGATAGACATGGCCGACCACTATTACCTGAACATCGTGGGCGTACACGGCGACTCCACGGCGCAGGGGTTTGAGGGCTCGCTGCAGGTCGGTTCGGTGAGCTTCGGCGTGACGGATTCGTTCAGAGTTGGTGGGGGCGGTACTGGCGCCGGGGCGCCCAAGCCTGTCGGCTCCGATGTGAGCCTGCATTTCAACTCCGAGGCCGGCCTCACGGCCTTTCTGGATGCTGCGGACAAGGGGACCCACCTGAACGCCGCGTCGCTGGTGGGGGTGTCGAACTTCGGGGGCGGCGCGGCCGAGACCTACCGGCTGAACCTGTCCGATGTGATCGTGTCCTCCGTGCAGGAGGGTGGCGGCGGCGGGAGCGGAGGCTATGACGTCTCGCTGCGCTACGGGGCCTTTGTGCAGAGCGTCTCCACCCAAAACCCGAACGGCACGCCCGGCGCGACGCAGACCGCGGGCTGGGATTTTACCCGGAACCTCGTGAAGACCTCATCGACCAATGTCTCCGCGCCGGGCTCGTCGATGGATGCGAACATCCCCACGCCCGCGCACTACTACATGCTGGTCGATGGTGTGAACGGCGGCTCGACGGCGCGCGGGCATGAGGGCTGGTTCGAGCTCGATGCCTTCAGCACGGGCCTCACCAATGCCACCCCGGTCGGTGGCGGCGCGGGCGGGGGCGCGGCCAAGCCTGTGGGCTCGGACGTGTCGGTCACTCTGGCCGGACCTGGGCTCGGTGGATCTCCGCTCCTGGCCGATGTGCTGGGCGGCAAGGCGATCGCCGGGGTACGGATCGAGGGCGTCGCCAACACCGGCGGGCCTGACGTCGCCGCCGTCGTCTTCAAGCTCGATCTGGTAAGCGCCCACCTGACATCGGACTCGGTCAGCGCCGGCAGCGGCGCCGGCGGGGCTCTCACCCTGAGCGTCGCCTATGACGCCTATGCGCTGTCGACCTGGGGCCAGCGGCCGGACGGCGGCCTCGCGCCCTCGCCGGTCACGGTCTCCTACGACTTCGCCACGGCCAGGGCTGATGACGTCAGACCGCCGCCGATCGCACCAGGCCCAGGCGGGGGAAACCCGGTACCGACACCGACGGCGCCCAACAGCCTGGCGCTGGACATCGGCGCCGACAGCGGCGTCAAAGGCGATCACCTCACCAATTTACAACACCTC
>JANYHP010000487.1 GCA_025359005.1 Hyphomicrobiaceae bacterium
GCGGCGGCGGTGACTGCGTTGCGATGTTCCTTGCGGTAGCGGTACACGGAGTAGATGGCGAACAGCGTGATCAACAGCAGACCGGGGCCGATGCCGGCAAGAAACAGCTTGCCGAGCGAGACTTCGGCGGCGACCGCGTAGAGCAGCATCGTCACGGATGGCGGCAGCAGAATGCCGAGCGTGCCGCCGGCGGCGATGATGCCGGCCGCGAAGCCACCCGAATAGCCGCGGGCGCGCATTTCCGGGATGCCGGCCGAGCCGATCGCCGAACAGGTAGCGGGTGACGATCCGGCCATGGCCGCGAACAGGCCACAGGCAATCGTGTTGGCCACGCCAAGGCCGCCGGGGATTTTGTAGAGCCAGGCGTGCAGCGCCGAATAGAGATCCTTGCCGGCGTTGGAGCGACCGATGGCGGCGCCTTTCAAGATGAAAAGCGGGATGGCGAGGATGATGATGTTGGACAGTTCCTCGTAGAAGTTCTGCGCAATGGTGTCCACAGATGCGGCGGGCATGAACAGCAGCATGAAGGTCAGCGCGACGATGCCGAGGGCAAACGCGATGGGCATGCCTGAGAACATCGCGATCAGCGTGGCGGCGCAATAGGCGACGCCGACCTGCCATTGCGGCATGTCACTGATCAGCGGCCGCACCGGGCGCTGCCACAGCAGAAACGCCACCACGCCGGCGGCGACGAGTATGAGCGTGATGAGCGAGCGCTGGCCGACCTGCAACGCGACCTGCAGTGCCAGCAGCGTCATGCCGGCAGTGAGCACGATGTAGGGAACCCACAGCGGAGGCCCCCAGGCCGATTGCGAGGTCTGCCCTTCTTGCCAGGCTTCGACCAACAACGCGCCGGACTTGACGGCGAACACAAGACAGAACGCGAGCATGAGTGCATCGATGATGCCGCGCCGCGCCGTGTTGAGCGAGGCGGGCAGCAAGCCGTCCAGAACTTCGATGCCGATGTGGCCGCGGCGCGCCTGCACGGCGGCGGCGGACAGGAAGATCGCGCCGGAAACGAGGTAGATGGTGATTTCGTCCTGCCAGGCGAGGCCGGTCTTGGTGAGGTGGCTGTAGATGACGCCGCCGGTCAGCACGAGTGCGGCGACGACCAGCGCCACGGCGGAGATCTTGAACATGACCTCGCTCAGCGCGGTGATCGCGCCCGCCAGACCGCGCTCGCGCACGGTGGTGTCGGGGCCTGCAAGGATTGCGTCGTGGGCGATGCCACCGGCCATGGGAGGGCTCCGAGTGATACAAGATATCCGGCGATGGAGAAGGCTCGGGCTTCGTAGGTTGGGTTAGGCGCCCTTCAGCGCCGTAACCCAACAGGCCAAAGCAATGACATCGCAACTCGCCAGCAGAAATCGTGGTTGCCGTGTTGGGTTACGCGGCCTGAAGGGGCCGCTAACCCAACCTACGCAATCGCGCGCGCCAGCTTCAAAAGGTCGGCCGCTTCAGTGCTCTTGGAGGCGAAATCTTTCCAGGCGCTTTCTTCGGCGATCTTGCGCCAGGCGGCGAGGTTGGCGTCGGTGAAATCGGCCGCTTCGACGCCCTTGGCGGCGTAGACTTTGGCGACGTCCTGGTCGTCCTTCTGGCTTTCCGCCATGCCCCAGGCTTCGAGTTCGGCGCCCACATCCATGATCGCTGTCTGCTGGTTGGCGGGCAAGCTGTCGAAGATCGCTTTCGACATCATCAGCGGTTCGAGCATGAACCAGAACGATCCCTTGCGCGCGGTCGTGAGCGACTTCGATAGTTCTTCGAGGCGGAACGAAATCAGGCTGGTGGAGGACGTGACCGCAGCGTCGAGCGAGCCCGTCTGCATGCCGATGTAGATTTCGTTCGACAGCATGGTCGAGACCTGCGCGCCGGCGGCGGCGAACATCAGGTCCATTTCTCGGCTGCCGCCGCGGATCTTGATGCCCTTCACGTCTTCGGGCGACGCCACCGACTTGCCGCGGCTGGCGGCGCCGCCGGCCTGCCAGACCCAGGAGATCATCTTGATCCCCTTGTCTTCCATGATCCTGGTGAGTGTCTTGCCGATCGCGCCGGTCTTCCACTTGGTGCCCTGCTCGTAGCTGGTGACGAGGCAGGGCATCAGGCCGAGGTTGCAGGCGTGGATTTCGCCGCCGGCGTAGGGGAACGGATAGAACGAGAAATCGAGCGCGCCTTTGCGCATGGCGGAGAACTGCGCATTGGTCTTCATCAGCGAGGAGTTCGCGTAGACCTCGAACTTAAGATCGCCGTTGGTGCGCTTCTCCACGTCGCGGGCGAAGATGCGGCAGAGGCGATCGCGGAAGTCGCCCTGATCGATGGTGCCGCCCGGGAACTGGTGGGAGATTTTGAGGGTGGCGGCGGCGCGGGCCTCGCGCATGCCGAAGGTGACGATGGCGGGGGCCGCAATAAGCCCCGACAGCACGCGGCGGCGATGGACAAGCATGGGTAATCCTCCAGGGGTAGTGCCGGCTCTGATGGCTGGCTTTGTCTGCGAGCGTGCGCCGGCATGACGCTGTGGCATGCCACAGATCAGCATAAGAGTTCAATATGCTTTCGTGTAGCCGCGCCGATCACGAAGCAGTGTCGTCACTCGGCGGTCAGGGGTTGGCCTAGGCGGCCGGCGAGATCTTGCACGTATTGCCAGGCGACGCGGCCGGAACGGCCGCCGCGGGTCATGCTCCACTCGATGGCTTCGGCGACGAGCTGGTCGTCGGCGATCTTCAGTTTGTGGTGGTCGACGTAGCCGCGGATCATGTCGAGGAACTGGTCCTGGCTGCCGTTGTGGAAGCCGAGCCAAAGGCCGAAGCGATCGGACAGCGAGACTTTCTCTTCGACGGCTTCGCCGGGGTTGATGGCGGTGGAGCGCTCGTTGTCGATCATGTCGCGCGCCATCAGGTGGCGGCGGTTGGACGTGGCATAGAAGATCACGTTCTCCGGCCGGCCCTCGATGCCGCCGTCGAGCACGGCCTTCAGCGATTTGTAGCTGGTGTCGTCGCGATCGAATGACAGGTCGTCGCAGAAGATGATGAAACGGTGGCCATGGGCCGCGCCTGCGGTCCGCATGTGGGCGAGGCAATGGGGAAGGGTCGCGATATCCTCGCGATGGATTTCGACGAGCTTGAGATCGTTGCGGGCGAGTTTGGATTTGCGGCCCGTGCGGACGCTGGCATGGGCGGCCTTGACGAGGGATGACTTGCCCATGCCGCGCGCGCCCCACAGCAGAGCGTTGTTGGCCGGATGACCCTCGGCGAAGCGGCGCGTGTTTTCGACCAGTAGGTCCGAGACGCGCTCGATGCCCTTGAGAAGTTGCAGGGGTTGGCGGCTTACGCGTTTGACGGGCACGAAGGTTTCAGGGCTCGATTGCCACACGAACGCCTCGGCGGCGGCAAAATCCGGCGGCGGAACGGCGGCGGGGGCCAGGCGGCTCAGGGCGGCGGCAAGGGTCGCGAGGTGCTGCTCGATGCGGTCGAGCTGGGCGGGGTCGAAACTCATCAGGATGTCCTGGCTGGGCTAAGGGCGGGTCGCCGGCGGCCGGGGGACCGCGAGCCTGCTATATCCGGTTGGGCCCAGCCCGTCACCGCCGAGCACGGCGGCAGCGCGTGGCGTTATCGTATGGCGTACAAGCGAACCAGCATCCTACGACGATTGGGCAAGCTCAAACACAGAACGCCGCGACCCTTACTTCGAATGAACCAGGCATAAGGCACTGGCAGCCCAGTCCAAGACATTGCCATCGCCCCGGAATTTGCCAAATTCAATGCCATGCTGTAACCCTAACGTCAGGGTTAACGCCAAGACAGATCTGTCGCGTTTGATTGATCGTCACTGCCGAGAGTACCCGCCAGAGGTACACCGTTGATTTGAAACAACCGGGAGGAGGGCTTGCGTCCAAGCAGTGTTGCGAGGGGTTGCGGCACTGGGATTGGGATACGGCTCTTGAGATGAATGAGTGATACCTTTGAATTTCTCGTTGATGATGCGGCGCCATCGAGCGCTGTGAATGGCTTGGTGTGCGCGTTTGCGCTGCTGATCGATGTGCTGGAGAGCAACGGCGCGCTGAAGCCGAAACAGTTCGAGGGCGTTCTGAGCACAGTGCTGCGGCAGCCCGGTGTCAACGGCGCCGATATGGATACCGCCGTTCTCACCCAGATTCTGGGATTACTGCAGGCATCGGAGCAGCGGCCGTTGACAGTCATCGCCGGCGGCAAGCCCTGACGCCGTGGGGAGCCATGCGTGAGGCTTGTCGGTTAGCTCAAGCGGTTCAGCCCGACCCCCGCCGCACGGGTGCCCATCGCTGATGCGCCGGCTCAAGCGTCGGTGTGGTCGCTTGGCGTCGCCTTACTGGCGGCGGCGATGGCGAATGTTGCGGTTGCGATCTGGCCGAGAAGAATGAGGACCAGGGCCGCCAGCACGAACGCGGCGGCGAGCAGCGGCGAGGCTGCGGCGGCGGCCGGCAGTGCGTTCGGTTTGCCCACGAGCAGCAGGGCGAGGTCGGCAACGATCGCGGTGACCCCTCCGATCAGCGCGAGCCCGCCAATAATGCTCACGATGCGTGCCGTGAACCGCCCAAGCCTGTAGGCCGACGGCGCATCATCGACGGCGGCGTGACGATCCTCCTCGGCGTGCCGTGCGGGGTGGCGCCTGCTTGATCGCGCAGTGCGCGACGCGCTGCGCTGTCGCTGTGCCTCCGGGGTGGCGACGGTCGGCGTCTCGGGACGAAACGTGCCGAACCCGATGGGGGCCCCGTGTGCCTGGGCCGCTGGGTGGGGCGGACGCTCAGGGCTGGCTTGCCGAGGCTCGGGACCGTGGCTGGCGGCTACGGGGAACGGCCGCTGTGGTGGATAGAGGGGGAGCGTTGCGGGGACGCCCTCAAGGCTCGCGCTGTTGAGGGGTGCGGATGCCATGCGCCCGGCGCCCAACTCCGCTGCGGACGACGGTGCACCGTGCTGTGCGTCGAGCCGCTGGATGGCCTCGTGCGCTGCGGCGGCTTCGGCGGTGGCTGGGTAATTTTGCAGGACATGCACGAAGAACTGGCGCGCGTAGTCGCGATTGCCGATGGCGGCAGCGCGACGGCCCGCTTCAAGAACTTGACCAGCGGAGAAGTGTTGCGGCGCTATCAATCCATTTCCGGCACACCCGCACCGGTCCCGCGTCGTTGTCACACACTCTAAGTGTCATGCTGCTTGAGTTTGTCGTGCTTCCTGGTGGAAAACCGTCTCACTTTACCCGAACGCACCGTCGTACATTACCGGAGACGTGCGCGGTTGTCGCCGCCTGGATGACGCGGATACCGTGCGCCTTCCGTATAATTCTCTTGTCCGAAATGCGCAGGGCCGGCATGCGTCCAATCCCCGACACGTTTGCGGCTTCAGCCGCAAAATCACGTCGCGGACAGTGCTCGCAACAGCAGCAAGACCTTGAGCGGCGCGCTGGGCTCGAAGGGCGCCAGCCGCCGCCGGGAAATTGCTTGGCCGAGCAGGTTGGCGGTCTCGTCGCTCAAGGGGAAGCGCTCGATGTGTTCGCCTGAGGTCAGGTCGATTACCAGCCGCACTTCGACGTCGTTGCGCCAGGGCACGTCGATGATGCCGACGCCGCGGACTTCGAGCTTGCCGGCCAGCGTCGACGGGGCGGAAGCCATGAGGCGCCCGGAATTCAAGCGCAGCACTGTCTGATCGTCGGCGATCAGCTGGCAGGTGCGATCGCCGCCGGCGGCAAGTGCGGCGGTTGAAATCAGGCGGAGGGCGAGATCGGATTTGCCCGAGCCGGACGGGCCGCGTAACAGGACTGCCGCCGGGCCGACCGCGACAGACGTCGCATGTACGGTCATTTCGGTTATCGTTGCGGCGCTGTGTCGAGGTGTTGCCGACGGCTGGCGCGGGGCAGGGCTGTCGCTCACAGGCGTGGCCGTCCCGCGCGCGGCAGACGCACCTCGAAGCGGGCGCCGGCCACGCCGGGTATGCGGCGGCTGGCCAGCTCGGGTTGATCGTCGTCGCCAGCGACCCTGCCCGCCGTTGCCGGGCGATTTTCGGCACGGATGGCGCCGCCGTGGGCTTCGACAATATCGCGGCTGATGCTGAGGCCCAGCCCGGAATTCTTGGCGCTGATGCGATCGGATTGCGGCCGGTCCGAGTAGAACCGTTTGAACACGTCGTCGAGCTTGTCGGGCGGAATGCCCGGCCCCTCGTCGTCTACCCGCAGGATGATATCGGTTGGCTCGGCGATGAGCGTGACGGTCACGCATCCTCCCGAGGGCGAGAACGACAGCGCGTTGTCCAGCAGGTTGGTGACCACCTGGCCGAGGCGGCCTTCGTGGCCCTCGATCACGAACGATCCCGGCGATGACGACGCGGGAACGATCGCCATCACAATGCGGCACGGCTTGTCGTCGCGTCCCTTCTGGATATCGCGGAAGACGTCGGTGATGTTGCCGGCGATGATCGACACGTCGACCGGTTCGGTCTCTTGCAAGGCCAACTCGGCATCGAGCCGGGAGGCATTGGAAACGTCGCTGATCAGCCGGTTAAGGCGCTTCAGTTCGCCCTGGATCTGGCGGGCGAGTTCGTCGCGCTTCTGGTCGGTCTTGGCGTAGCTCATCGCCTCCGCCGTGGAGCGGGCGGCGGCGACCGGATTTTTCAACTCATGCGCCACGTCCTGGGCGAAGCGGTCGCTGGCCTCGATGCGACGGTAGAGGCCGGCGGTCATCTTGCGATAAGCGGCGGCCATCTCGGCGACTTCGTCGCGGCGACCGGTCAGCTCCGGAATCTCGTGGCGCGCGTTGATGTTGCGGCTGACGTGCTCGGCGGCGGTCGCCAGTTGCTTCATCGGGCCGGCGATGGTGCGGTTGAGCAGAATGGACGCCAGCAAGGTCGTCAGCAGTGCAACCAGCGTGAAGGCAAAGAACGGCCGCCGTTCACGCCACAGAATGTTTTCCAGGTCGCCGGGGCGAGTCGTCAGCCAGACAAAGGCCGGGATCGCCTTCAGGCGCTGGATGGGGGCGAACACGGAGATGATCTGCTCGCCCTTGTCGTTGAGCAGCAGCACGCTGGTCATCTGGCCGGCGAGTGCCTCGCGAACTTCCGGATAGTCGGTGACCTTGCCCGAGCCGATCTCGCGATAAACCTGCAAGGGGCTGCGCATCACCCAAGCCATGAACCGTGTCCAGCTGCTGCGCAGCTTCTCCGAGCTTTCCGTCTGGCCGCCGGCGGCGCTACCCGGAATCTGTACCCGCTCGACGCGCGAGGCCGGTGACACGCCCTCCGAGTCGACCAGCTTCACGCTCTCGCGGTTATAGATGCGGACCCGCACGTCGCCCGTCTGGATCAGCTTGCGCAGGATGGGCGCGATCCGCTCGGGCGCGATGTCGAGCGCCATGCTCTCCAGGCTCTCATCCCGCCAGTTTGAGAACGGCTTGTCCGCCTCGCCCAGCCGGTCGGGGTCGATGACCATCGTCTCGGTGTCGATCTTGGCGTTCGACGCCACCGCGACCGAGATCATGCGAGCTTGCGTTCTGAGGCTTTCGGCCTTGGCGTCGATCAGCCACGTGTGCTGGTAGGTGAGAATGCCGAAGCCAAACAGCAGGATCATCAGGCCGGCCAGATTGGCGGTAAAGATGCGCCGGCTCAACGTGCGGGTGCAGAAGCGCCAGAGCGGTTGCGCTTTCGCCCAAGGCAGGAGGAATTCGTAGGCGCGGTCGAGGAATTCTTTTGTTGCCTCGACGGCTGGCCGCGCGGTTGTGGCGATGTGGCCACCAAAGTCGATTACGCGCGCGCGGCTTTGTGCAACTTGCGCACGCGACGGCAACCGGGCGACCGCGCCGGCCGCGAGTGTGTAAAGCCCGACGCCTGCCACAGCTGCCGGAATTGCCGTTTCACGCGTCGCCGCCGCACGTGACAACCGGGTGACCACGTCGGAGGCGGCCGTGTCGGGGGCCTGCTGGCTGTCGAGAGGCATTCACGCACCTCCTCAAATCGGGGCAAGGAACGGGGCTGCAAAGTTTACTGCCAGCACACAGTCACTGCCATGCCAGTCGGTGCTGAACACCGCGGCGCACGCCCGGCGATCGCTGCGCGGCACCTCGCGCACGGGCGGTCCGCGTGGTCTGGCGCAGGCAAACGCTCCATTTTTTGTCATCCCGGCGGTGGCCGGGACGTACGGCAACGGACTGTCGCTTTTCCTCTTTGGCTTTCATCTTTGTCGTGAGTGCCAGCCTGCGCCGGCATAACGAGACGAGAGGATGCCGGAACTCAGAGTTTGGAACGCGCGCAGGGCAAGCGAGGCGAACCCGCCTACTCCTTGAAACGATAGCCGACGCCGTAGAGCGTTTCGATGACGTCGAAGTCGTCGTCCACGACTTTAAATTTCTTGCGCAGGCGCTTGATGTGGCTGTCGATGGTGCGGTCGTCGACGTAAACCTGATCGTCGTAGGCAGCATCCATCAGCGCATCGCGCGTCTTGACGACGCCGGGGCGGGTCGCCAGTGCCTGCAGGATGAGGAACTCGGTGACCGTGAGGGTTACGGCCAAATTGTTCCAGTGGCAGGTGTGCCTTTCGGGATCGAGCTTGAGCTTGCCGCGTTCGAGGATGCGGGCGGCCTCGGTCGGCACCGCACCCGGCTCCTTGCCCTGGAAGCGGCGCAGCACGGCTTTGACGCGTTCGACGACGAGGCGCAGCGAAAAGGGCTTGGCGATATAGTCGTCGGCGCCCATTTTCAGGCCGAACAACTGGTCGATTTCCTCGTCCTTCGAGGTCAGAAAAATGACAGGCATGTCGGTTTGCTGGCGCAGGCGGCGGAGCAGTTCCATGCCGTCCATGCGCGGCATCTTGATGTCGAGGACGGCGAGGTCCGCCGGCTCCTCGGTCAAGCCTTCAAGGGCCGAGACGCCGTCGGAGTAGGTGCGGACCTTGTAGCCCTCCGCTTCGAGCGCGGCACACAGTGAGGAGAGGATATTGCGTTCGTCATCGACGAGGCAGATCGTGCTTTTTTCTTTCATGGCCATCGTTCCCAGATGCGCAAATGCCGGATCGGTCTGGCCACGTTCGGTTTAGCCAAATCTTGTCTCGTCGAGCCAGCGTCCCCGCCGAAGCTTCGAGGGTGGCGCTGGACCCCGCCCGTGCTGTCGCGCCATATATGTGTCCAAAGCCGGCTGAATGATAGCTGAATAGTGGGCCGATGCCTACCTGTGCCGGTGCGCCGCACGGGGTGTTTGCTTGTCAAGACCTTGCCACGCATAAGAAAAAATCTTGAGCTTGGACGCCGCCGATGCACGATCAGGATAGGCAAACGACGGTACGCGCCGCGCGGCGGATGATCCGATGTGGCCTCAAGGGAGCGTTGGCGACGCAGGAGGCGGCCACCGGAGCGCCCTACGCGTCGATGGTGCTGCTGGCGACGGACGCTGGCTGCGCGCCGATAACGCTGATCTCGACCTTGGCGCGGCACACCCGCAATCTGGTCACCGAGCCGGCGGCAAGCCTGCTGATCGATCTGTCGAACGTTGCGGGGGACGCGGACAGTGGTGGTCGGATCTCGCTGCTGGGGCGCTTCGAGCGCGTCGACGCGAGCGCTGCCAAGGCGCGCTTCCTGGCGCGTCATCCGGCCGCGATGGGCTACGCGGAGTTCGCCGATTTCGGGTTTTTCCGGTTCGCGGCGTTGTCGGCCCACATGATCGAAGGCTTCGGCCGCATCGTGCCGCTCAGTTCGGCGGACCTGGCAGCGCCGGCGGTCATTGCGTGGGGCTCACCGGATGCGGAAGCGCTGGCGCTGGCCGACCTCAAGCAACGATGGCCGGCGGTGACGGGTCTCGACGCGGACGGCGTCGATCTGCGTCGGGGGGCGCGCGTGGACCGGTTGGATTTTGAAACTCTTATCGCCGATCCCGGGCAGGCGATCGACGCGGCCCGGCGGTGCCTTGGTAGTGCAACTCCCCTTGGTGCGGTTAGCTAAAACAATGCGTTCCAGATCCATCCTCCCACGTTAGTCGAAGCGAGCCGGCCGGGTGCCGATAATCTTGCCAACAACGAGCGGAGCGTGCGACCAAAGCTCGACTTGCGCGCCGTCCCGGCACTGCCTACACGCTGTGGTATGACGCCTGGATGACGGGCTGCGGCGCCCATTTTTTGGGCTTGCAGTCCGATTTCGCCGTTGACTTCGCCGTTCTGCCACTTTGATCGAGGGTCGCAACCGATGTCCGCCCGCCTTATTGCCCGGTGCCTCACCGCGAATGGATGGTCGAGGTCGCAAACTAATTCAGGCATCGGCCTGTTTATTTGAACAGCCCGGCACCGGCCTGCCCTGCTCCCTGCGATAAGCCACCCAAACCGATCACCCCTCCTGTAACGGTCACTGCCATGACAACCCATATCTTCCCGCTGACAGCCGCGCGCAAAGTCCATCACAACATGCTCGAGACGCCGCTGATCGAGCGGTCGATCGCCAACGGCGAGGGGCGGCTGGCATCCACGGGTGCCTTCGTGGCGCAGACTGGCGTGCACACCGGCCGGTCGCCGCAGGACAAGTTCACGGTCCGCGATGCGTCGACCGAGAAGGACGTCTGGTGGGACAACAACAAGCCGATGAGCCCGGCGCACTTCGACGTGCTCTATGCCGACTTCCTCGAGCATGCCAAGTCGCGCGAGCTTTACGTGCAGGATCTGATGGCGGGTGCCGACCCGCGGCATGAGCTGAAGGCTCGCATCTTTACCGAGTACGCCTGGCACTCGCTGTTCATCCGCCACATGCTGCGCCGTCCCGATGCGGCGCGCCTGATGGGCTTTGCGCCCGATGTGACGATCGTCAACCTGCCGAGCTTCAAGGCCGATCCGATCCGCCACGGCTGCCGCACCGAGACGGTGATCGCGGTCAATTTTGCGAAGAAGATCGTGCTGATCGGCGGCAGCGAATACGCCGGCGAGACGAAGAAGTCGGTGTTCACCTACCTCAACTACGTCATGCCGTCGAAGGGCGTCATGCCGATGCACTGCTCGGCGAACGTCAGCCATCAGGGCGAAAGTGCGGTGTTCTTCGGTCTTTCCGGCACCGGCAAGACGACGCTGTCGGCCGATCCAAAACGCATTCTGCTCGGCGACGACGAGCACGGCTGGAGTGAGCACGGCGTTTTCAATTTCGAAGGCGGCTGCTACGCCAAGACGATCCGCCTGTCGCG
>JANYHP010000195.1 GCA_025359005.1 Hyphomicrobiaceae bacterium
CGTGACCTACGATAATGTCTTCGCTGATGCCATCGCCGCCATCAAGGCCGAGGGGCGCTATCGCGTGTTCGCCGATCTCAGGCGCCGCCGCGGCGCCTTTCCGATCGCCGATGCGGTAAGCGCTGAGGGCCGGACCCGCCCGATCACCGTCTGGTGCTCGAATGACTATCTCGGCATGGGCCAGCATCCAGCCGTCATCGCCGCCATGCACGAGGCACTCGACACCGTCGGCGCCGGCTCCGGCGGCACGCGCAACATCTCGGGCACCACGCACTATCACGTTGAACTCGAGGCTGAGATCGCCGACCTGCACGGCAAAGAGAGCGCGCTGTTGTTCACCTCCGCCTTCGTCGCCAACGACACGACGCTGGCTACATTGCAGGCGCTGATGCCCGACGTGGTGATCTTTTCCGATGCCAAGAACCACGCGTCCATGATCGCCGGCATCCGCAACGGCGGGCGCGAGAAACGCATCTTCAAGCATAACGACATCGCTGATCTCGAACGCCAGCTCAGATCCGTCGACATCGCCCGCCCGAAAATCATCGCCTTCGAGAGCGTCTATTCGATGGATGGCGCTATTTCCCCCATCTCAGCGATCGCCGATTTGGCAAAAAAATACAACGCCATGACCTATCTCGACGAGGTCCACGCCGTCGGCATGTACGGCCCGCGCGGCGGTGGCATTGCCGAACGTGACGGCGTCATGGACCGCATCGACATCATCAACGGCACGCTCGCCAAAGGTTTCGGCGTCATGGGCGGCTACATCGCCGCCAGCCGCGACATCTGCGACGCCATCCGCTCGTTTGCGCCAGGCTTTATTTTCACGACCTCGCTGGCACCCGCTGTCGCCGCCGGTGCGCTCGCCTCCATCCGCCATCTCAAGACGTCGACGATCGAGCGCACCCGGCACCAGGAGCGCGCCCGCACCTTGAGGCGCAAACTCAAGAATGCAGGCCTTCCGGTGCTCGATAATCCCAGCCACATCGTGCCGGTCATGATTTGCAATCCTGTGCATACCAAGCAGGTCGCCGATGCCCTGTTCGATCGGTACGGCATCTACGTGCAGCCGATCAACTATCCGACCGTGCCGCGCGGCGGCGAGCGGTTGCGTTTCACGCCGACGCCCTTGCACACCGACGCCGACATGGATGCGCTGTCGGCCGCGCTGAACACGCTCTTCGCCGAGTGCCCCATGAGCCTTGCCGCCGTGACAGCCGCCGAATAGGCCGCGCGCAGGGTTTCGCAGGTGTTGCGTTCCGCGCCGCTCTCTCATATGCGTCGACGAGAGCATTTTCCACCAAAGTGGACACCGGTTTGGTGCAGAAAATGCGACAAGCAAAGGGCTAGAGCGCGTATCTTCGATCGAATTCGAGTAGAACGCGCTCTAGGCAACAACTGACGAAAGCAACCGCGGCAGTGGCCGAGCCGAACGTTTACACCAGCATCGGCGTCATCAGCGGCACGTCCATGGACGGTATCGACGTCGCGGTCGTGCGAACCGACGGCTCGCGCATCATGTCCACTGGCCCGGCCACCGTTTTGGCCTATGACGCCGCCCTCCGCCGCGACCTTATCGCAATCGTCGCCGACCCCGCGCGTGCCGAGCGCGATAGCCTCTCCGATCTCGAAGCCCGCGTCACCGACGCCCATGTGCAAGCCGTGCAGCATCTCTTGCACGCCAACGCCATCGCGCCCGCCACGATCGATGTCGTCGGCCTGCATGGCCAAACCATCATCCACAAGCCCCAGCAGCGTTTCACCCGCCAGTTGCTCGACGGCGCACGCGCGGCCCGGTCACTCTGCATCGACGTCGTCAACCGCTTCCGCCATGCCGACATTGCAGCCGGCGGCGAGGGCGCACCTCTGGTGCCGCTCTATCATCAGGCGTTGGCAACAGCGCTCGCCCAGCCGCTGATGGTGCTCAATCTGGGCGGCGTCGGCAACGTCACCTATATCGACGGTGACACAGTTCTGGCCTTCGACACGGGGCCGGCGTCCGCGCTCATCGACGATTTTCTGCGCCGTCGGCGCGGCGTCTCC
>JANYHP010000547.1 GCA_025359005.1 Hyphomicrobiaceae bacterium
GGAGGGGTCGTTGGCGCTGAGATTGGTGCCAGGGCCGGAGAGAAGCTGAAGGGCGAGCAGTTGCGCTTCCTGCTGGCTTTGCTGGTGCTGGCGGTGTGCCTGCGTGTCGGCTGGGATCTGGTGACGACGCCTGCTGATTTCTTCTCCATCCAGCCGGCGGTCAGTTGAGATGCGGCGCGCGGCGGAAACGGTGTGGACAGCGGTGATGGTGGTGCTGGTTGGCATGCCGCTGCTGGCGATCGTAGCCGCGGCGCAGGCGCAAGCACCCCAGATTCTGGCGCAAGCGCCCCAGGTTCTGGCGCAAGCGCCGGGCGCGCCCGCAGCAAAGCGTGCCGGGCCGCCGCCGCCAGTGGGGGATGCGCGGCGCGGCCAGCGGATTCCGGTGCCGCCGGTTGCGGGCAAGGCCGACGAGGGGCGACCGGCGGACCTGAATGCCGAGACCGTGCAAGCCGATGTCTCGACGCGGACAGTGGCGGTGACGTCCGGCTTCACGGGCACGGAAATCGTCGTGTTCGGCGCGGTGGATAACAGCCGGCAACCGGGGCCCGAGTCTGGCTACTATGACGTGGTGGTGGTGATCGAAGGCACGCCGAGCAAGCTCGCGGTGCGCAAGAAATCACGCGTCGGCGGCATCTGGCTGAATACGCGCAACGCCGAGTTCGACGGCGTGCCGAGCTATTATGCGATCTGGTCGACACGGCCGCTCGACGAGATTTCCTCGGAAGCGACCATGATCGGCTACGAGATCGGCTTTGAGCATGTGCGCATGACGCCGGCGGGGGGCACGGAGGCGGCCGGATCGGTGGCCCGGCTGCCGGCGGTGGATGCGACCGACTTCCGAACAGCACTGGTGCGCCTCAAAACCAAGGAGGGACTGTACGTGAAAAACGAGTTCGGCGTCACGTTCCTCGGCAAGAGCCTGTTCCGCGCCAATATCGCGCTGCCGGCAAACGTCACGGTGGGGCCGTTCGAGACGCGGGTCTATCTGTTCCGAAACGAGCGGCTGCTGAGCCAATACTCGGTGCGGCTCAACCTCGAGCGCGAGGGCGTCGAGCGGCACGTGCACGATTTCGCCTTCGACTGGCCGCTGGTGTATGGCGTGGTCACGGTGCTGCTGGCGGCGGCAGCGGGACTTGCGGCGGCGACCGTCAGCGGCAAGAGCCTGCGGTAACCGGCGCGGCGTAAGCCAATTAGGCGTCCGGGTTCATCCGCGCAAAAATGGCGTCGCGGCCTGCAGCGTCGGCGGTGCGGGCGACTTCCGAGAACTTGTAGCCGTGTTCCAGTGCGCCCGCGGCGAGGGCTGCAAACGCGTCGTCGGCATAGGCGTCGACGGGTTCGCCGAAGTCGTGCAGGCCCTTGCCGCCAAGGTCGGTGTTGACGGCGGGCGGGGCGAGTTCGATCACCGACACACCGCTCGCCTTGGCCTGATGACGCAGGCTGAGCGTGAACGAGTGCAGCGCCGCCTTGGTGGCGCAATAGACCGGCATGCGCGCCATCGGCACGAAGGCCAGGCCGGACGTGACGTTGATGATGGCGGCGCCGGGCTTGCCAGCCAGAAATGGCAGCGCGAGCATGGCCAGATGGATCGGGGCCGCCAGATTGATGGCAATCTCGTCGGCGTGCGCGGGCCAGTCTTGGGTCTGCAGCAGGGGCGGCGGCTGGTTCTGGATGCCGGCGTTGTTGACGAGTACGGATAGCGTGGGGAAATCGCGCGTCACGGTGCGGAACAGGTCGACGCGGCCGGCGGCCTCGCTGACGTCGGCGCGCAGGGTGACGACACCTGGAAGGCCCGATTTGGCGGTGGCGAGCTTTTCGCGGTCGCGGCCGCAGATGATGACGGTGTTGCCGCGCGCGTGAAAGCGCCGGGCGAGCGCGAGGCCGATGCCGGAGGCGCCGCCGGTGATCAGAACTGTCTGGCCGTCGAGGTTCATGGCTGGTGTGTCCATTTATGGGCTTTGGGCGCGCTGCGTGCGTCGCCCGCCTTATGCATCGGAATGTTCGGGACGGCGGGCGGCTTCCCAGGCGGGGCCGAGGTCTTCCAGCACCATCTCAACGCATTCGACGTCGAGGCGGATGGCGGCTTGGCCGGCGCAGACGAGTGTCAGCGTGCCAGCGGGACTGGCTGCCGGATCGGGCGATGGCTCGAACAGGACCGCCAGGATCAAGAGGACCGTGGTCCCGGCGTCGTGATCGATGCCCTGCGTGTGGGCGCTCGTGACGCGGTCGATGCGCAGGCCGCTGCGGCGGCGTTCGCCGGTGCGTTGCGTGGTGGCGGTGCCGGCCCAATCGAAGCGGTTGCACAAGACAGCAAAGCGCTGGTCACGGGGGCTGTAGGCCATCTCGTCCAAGCGGACGACAGCGTCCTGGAGGTGCGCCGAGAGGACCGGCACGTCGGCGGTTTCCAGGGCGATAAGCTTGAGAAGGGTCATGAGGGGGATGGCAGCCCGGACAGTGCGACGGAGTGCTGTGTTACCCGGTCGGGCCGCGAACGGCAACGCAACAGGGCAGCGCGATGGCGAGGCAACTCGGAGGCGTTGCGGGTTGGATCAAGATCAGTCGCGCGGCGCGCGCATGGTTAATCGCAGCAGCCGCGGTTTGAAGGGGTTCTCAGAGGCTAAAAAATCCAGGCTACCCCTGCAGCCTGAAATTTGTTTTGCCTCTGTGTGCTCTTCCTTTGCTCGATAAATGGCATTCTGTGTGGTGTTTTTGGATTTGGTTGGTTTCGATGGCCGCGGGCCCCAGGGAAACGACCGTGATCGCTCCGGGCTGCGGCCAATTAACGTAAACAGTGCCGCGCTCATTGATCGATCGGGCCGGTGCCGGTTGCGCGGTCAAGTATGGCGGCCCGTGCCGCTGAGGGCATAGTTGAGCATTTTGGCGGCAAGCTGCGCGGCGGTGAAGTCATAGGCATGGAAGCCGGCGATGGGGGCGAACTCCACGAGGTCCATGCCGACGATCGAGCCCGCTGCGTCCACGCCCGCGCGCAGGATGGCGAGGGCCTGCAGATAGCTCATGCCGCCGGGCACAGGCGTGCCGGTGGCGGGCATGACGTGGGCGTCCAGGGCGTCGATATCGAAGGTGATGTAGACGGGCTTGCCGCGGAGCGGCGCGACAATGTCGGCGAGGGTCCAGCTGTCCTGCGCCAGCCCCAGATGGACATGCATGCGATGCGTGTTGGCCTCGTAGAACTCTGCCTCGGGTTTTGAGAAGCCGCGAATCCCCACCGAGACGAGCGTCACGTGCTCGTGGCCCGGCTGGTCGAGCACGCGGCGCATGGCGGCCGCATGGCTGTAGGGCTCGCCCAGGTAGCCGTCGCGCAGGTCCCAGTGGGCATCCAGATGCAGCACCACAAGATCATGCGGGAATTTCTTCACGAACGGCCGGATGGCGCCTGCGGTCAGCGAGTGCTCGCCGCCCAGCACGAACGGCAGTTTGCCCTGGTCGAGTACGTTGCCGACAAGCGCTGCAAGCTGGTCGAGTGCGGCGGGAACAGATGTCGCGATCTTCGGCTCGGGCAGCGCGGCGATGCCGTAGTCGAGATAGGCCTCCCGCCATAACTCGTCGTCGAAGAGTTCGAGCTGGTGGCTCGCTTCGATGATCGCTTGCGGGCCCTTCGCGGTCCCGCCGCCATAGCTCACCGACGCTTCCAAGCCGAACGGGATGACAACGGCGCGGGCGCGCTCGGGGTGGGCGGCGTCGGCCCGCGCCGGGTCGAGGAAGCTCCGGTCGGCGGGGAGGTACGTCAGTGGCATCGTCGGTTCTCGAGTGTGGTGGTCGTTCGCGCTGGCGCGCGAAGCAGGGTTTTCACCCTGCACCCAACCCCCGACCTGTTCCGGGGCAGGCTTCGCGCAGCTCCCGGACCCACAGTTTTATGGTTGTTGGCGGATGCAGGTTTCGGTGGCGCTTATCGCGCAATCGGGGCTGTAAGGGAACCAGGGCCTGCGGATGGGGTTGGGATTGCCGGGCGTGCAGGGCTGCCAGTCACTCCGGGCGCCCTAAAGGGGGCTCTGCAAACGCCGTGTCGGCGCGGTAGGCTCTGTTGGCAGTCGCCCGATCGAGGCGGCGTGAGGGAAACATCCAGGAGTAGATCCATGCGATCGAAAAAGATAATTGCACTGGTGCTGAGCGGTGGCCTTTGCTTGGCGCTCGCGTCGGGTGTGCGCGCCGAAGGCCCGACGCGCATTGACACCAGCGAGAGCGGCTTTTCCGCGGCCCGTCTCGTCAATCTGGAACGCTACATCGCCGCCGACATCAAGAAGGGGCTGATCCCCGGTGCCACGATTACCATCGTGCGAAACGGCAAGGTCGCCTTCCAGAAGGTGCTTGGCGTGCGCGACGCGGCCACCAAGGCACCGATGACCCTCGATACGATCTTCCGCATCTATTCCATGTCCAAGCCGATCACGACGGTTGCGGCCATGATGCTGGTCGAGGAAGGGCGTCTGGCGCTCGAAGATCCCGTCGCCAAGTACATTCCCGCTTTCGCGGCCGTGAAGGTCGGCGTCGAAAAAGTCGATGCGGCCGGCGCGCGCACGCTGGATCTGGTGGCGCCGGTGCGGCCGATGACGGTGCAGGATCTGATGCGCCACACCTCGGGCCTCACCTACGGCTTCTTCGGCGAGGGGCTCGTGAAGAAGGCTTACGTAGCCGCAAACCTCAACGACGGCGATCCGACCACGGCAGAATTTGCAGAACGCCTTGCCAGGCTGCCGCTGGCTTACCAGCCGGGTACGACGTGGGACTACAGCCAATCGACCGACGTGCTTGGTCGCGTCGTCGAAGTGGTCGCGGGCAAATCGCTTCTGGCGTTCGAAAAGGAGCGCATCCTCGATCCATTGGGCATGAAGGACACCAGCTTCTACGTCACGGACGCGGCCAAGTATCCGCGCATTGCCGAGCCGCTCGCTACCGATCGCACGATCGGCGTCGGCGCTCTCGTCAACGATCCACGCGAGGTGCGCAAATACGAGAGCGGCGGCGGCGGCATGGTCTCGACGACGGCCGACTACATGCGGTTCCTGCAGATGCTGCTCAACGGCGGCACGTCCGACGGCAAGCGCTATCTGAGCCGCAAATCCCTGGCGACCATGACAGCGAACCATAGCGGCGCCGCAGCCGGTGTCGTGCCGGGGCCTTACTACCTGCCCGGCCCAGGGTATGGCTTTGGCCTGGGCTTCGCCGTGCGCACCGAGCCCGGCTCCAACAGCGCGCTGGGCAGTGTCGGCGAATACAATTGGGGTGGCGCCGCCGGCACGGCGTTCTGGGTGGACCCCAAAGAGAACATGTACGTGCTCTATATGATGCAATCGCCATCGCAGCGCCTCCGCTTCCGCTCTGCGCTGCGCAACACGATCTACGGCGCGATGGAGAAGTGAGGCGCTTTGAGCGCGAGGTCGTGGCGTCTGCAGCTCTGATGCAAGCCTCGTGATGGCGGTGCACTTCTCACTGTGAGAGTCCGCACCTTTTTCATCGGCGGGTTGGGCGCGACCTGTTGGGTGCAATAGGCTACTTCGGGCGTATTGCACCGGGACGAGCAAGGTTTCAGCTTTGGTCAACGGCTCCGTACGCGGTGCGATACGGCCAAAGTGGCTTAATGCGCCCTTGCTACAACCGGGGCTTCGTACCGACGCGCGTTTGCTTCGACCGCATCTCATTTTTTGTCATGGCCGCGAAGG
>JANYHP010000203.1 GCA_025359005.1 Hyphomicrobiaceae bacterium
AAACGTCAGATGCGCTGCACTAGAGCGCTTTCTTCGATCGAAACCAAGTGGAAGCCGCTCTAGCTGTCCCCGAAGGTACGCGCGTAAGCTCGCAAAGTTTCACGCCAGTCCAACAATATATTTGCGGCGGTCGGCGCAAGCAGAGCTTTGCAAGACCCCGGTCCTATCGCAAGGTGCGGCGAGAGCCGGAGGCCAAGCGAATTGTGCAGATGACTGTTGAAAAGCTGAACGACCTGATGCGGCAGGTGGCGGCCGGCGATCGCGCGGCGTTTGCCAGCCTCTATGCCGCGACGTCTGCGAAACTTTATGGCATTGTGCTGCGTATCTTGAAGCGTCCGGAATTAACGGACGAAGTGGTTCAGGAAACCTACATGCGCATTTGGAGCCGCGCGGCCTCATTCGATCCAGCCAAGGCATCCCCGATCACCTGGATGGCGGCCATTGCCCGCAATCGAGCGCTTGACGAGGTGCGGCGCGTCACGCCGTCCTCGATCGAAGATATGCCGGCGGCCTTCGAGATCGCCGACACAGCGCCGCTGGCATTCGAACACTTGGCACAAAAATCCGACCTGATGCGCCTGCACCAATGCCTGGAAGCTCTCGAGCCGGAGCGGCGCGACATTGTGAAACTGGCCTACCTCGAAGGGTGCTCGCGTGAGGAACTCGGACAGCGCTTCGGCCACCCGGTAGCGACGATCAAAACCTGGCTGCGCCGCAGTCTGCTGCAACTTAAGACATGTCTCTCGTCATGACACCGTCGGATGACATCGATGCCCTCGCTGGCGAGTACGTGCTTGGCACGCTCGACGTGGCGGAGCGCGCCACGGTCGCGGCCAGGCGGCAGCGTGAGCCGGCACTCGACGCGGCCATCAGCGCATGGGAGGTACGGCTGGCGCCACTGAATGAGGGGGCAGCACCTGCCGCGCCGCCGCCGGACTTGTTCCACCGCATCTCGCGATCGTTGGACCAGTCGCTTGAAGCGGCGCGTACCAAGACGCCTTCGGCACTTGTCGAACTGGCGGACTTGCGGGTGCGCGTGGCGCGTTGGAAGCGCGTGGCGGTGTCGGCCGGCTCTATGGCTGCGGCACTGGCATTGGTGATCGGGCTCCGCGAAACCGTATTGCGGCCGCAGCAGCCGACCTACGTTGCCGTGTTCGCCAAGGACGACGTCTTGCCATCCTTCTACCTGACGATGGATCTCGAAAAGCGCCTGTTGACCATTCGTCCGATCGACGCCCAGCGGCAGCCGGGCAAGACGTATCAGCTATGGATCGCGTCCGATCAGCTCGGGCCGGGGCCTCAATCGCTGGGTTTGATGGACGATGATCTTGCACCGACACGCAAGCAGCTGACCTTTGATCCCGCCCTGTTACAGCGCGCAACGTTCGGCGTCAGCCTCGAGCCTGCGGGCGGGTCACCGACCGGTCGGCCGACGAGCCCGGCCATTCATGCGAAACTGCTTCCGATTGCGCACTGAGTGGACACTTCGTTCACGACCCATCGTTCGCGGCTCATCGTTCACGACTCTGTGTTCCAGTCCGCTGAAACCCGCGCCAAGATCGTCCGTATCTCCTGTGGCTCGCAACCGAGCTAGTCGAACCCCAGGAGCTATCATATGCGGAAAACCCTTTTCGCGAATTTCGGCGCTACCATGGTCGCCTCGACAGTCGCCGTCGTCCTGGCGACCGGACTTGCCCAGGCGGCGACGCTGGCAGCACTGAAAGACGGCAATACGATCGTTTGGATCGATGCCGATGCCAAGAAGGTGACGGGCTCGGTACCGCTCGACGGCGGCGCAAACCTCGTGGGCTTCGACGTTCGCCCCGCCGACAGCAAGCTCTATGGTGTAACGCCGGACGGCGTGATCGTCGTGGTCGACGCCAAGACGGGCAAATGGGAAAAAAAGAGCCAGCTGAGTGAGAAGTTGCCGGCCGGCGCGATGGTCTCGATCGACTTCAATCCGGTTGCCGACCGCATGCGTATTCTCACGAGCACAGGTATGAGCTTGCGAGTGAATGTCGATGACGGCAAGGCGACGGTCGACGGCTCGCTCAAATACGCAGAAACCGACGCCATGAAAGGCAAGGCGCCGATGGTGACTGCTGCTGCTTACTCAAACAGCTTCGCAGGCACGAAGGAGACAGCACTTTACGACATCGATGCCGCCGCGGGCACACTCACCAAGCAAGCGCCCCCGAATGACGGCATACTTACGACCATCGGGTCACTGGGGATCAAGCTCGATGGTCCCGTCGCCTTTGACGTCTTGTCGGACGGCAAAGGAATGAACGTCGGCTGGCTGCTCACTGGTGGCAGCCTTTATACTGTCGACCTTGCAACCGGCATGGCGAAAGCTGTTGGTCCAGTCGTCGGTTTGTCAGGTAAGATCACCGACATCGCCATCCTGCCGGGCATGTGACCGGCCGATCTGGCCTGCTCCGATCCGGCTGAATGCCCGCGCAGGCGCTTTACTAGTCGCCTGCGCGGCGTTCGCATTTTGTGAGACGCGCAAGAGGCGCGGAATGCGGTTGCCGCTGAGCTTGGTGTCTTTGCCGCAGTGAGATCGGGAGCGTCCGTTCTTCATGCTGCCAATACTTGCAGCTGTGTGGACGGCACCTGGGGCCACTGCGGGATCGTTCGTGATGCGTTCGGGGCACGGACAGTTCTGCGGCGTCAGCAGACGCGTCTGGGCCTCAGGTCCGCTCCATGGCGAGCAGGCCAGACCTTTGCTGGGACGCCGAGGTGTCCGTGACCCCAACCGTCTTGGGAATCGTCGTGGGAACCGTCTTGGGAACCGTCTTGGGCGCGGGACGTACTGCAGCCCCGCTCCCCCGCCCGCCTTCACCCCCCGAGTTTGGCGACGATGGCGTCGAGGGCTGCCTGGGCCTTGCTGCCATCGGGACCGCCAGCCTGTGCCATGTCGGCACGGCCGCCACCGCCCTTGCCGCCAAGCGCTTCGGCGCCGATTTTGACGAGATCGACCGCGCTGTGGCTCTTGACCAGATCGTCGGTGACGCCGACCGCGAGGCCGGCCTTGCCGTCCTCGGTGATGCCGACGATGGCGACGATGCCGGAGCCGACCTGCTTCTTGCCCTCGTCGATGAGCGTACGCAGGTCCTTCGGGTTGAGCCCCTCGACCGTACGGGCGAGAAATTTGACCGCGCCGACCGTCTTGATGTCAGGGACGGCCGCGGCGGCGCCGCCGGTCGCGCCGCCGCCGCCAAGGGCGAGCGCGCGCTTGGCATCGTGAAGCTGCTTTTCGAGCGTCTTTCGCTCCTCCAGCAGGGCCTTCACGCGCTCGACCAAGTCTTCGGGCCGCGTGCGCACGATAGCCGCCAGTTCGCGCACGAGACCATCCTGCGCGGCCAGATAGCTGCGCGCATTCTCGGCCGTCAAGGCCTCGACGCGGCGCACGCCGGCCGACGTTGCGCTCTCGCCAACGATGCGCACGAGACCGATATCGCCGGTGCGCGCCACGTGCGTGCCGCCGCACAATTCGATCGACCAGGGCTTGTTGCCCTTCGGCCCGCCTTCGCCGAGCCCCATGGAGACGACGCGGACCTCGTCGCCGTATTTTTCGCCAAACAGCGCCATGGCGCCGGTTTCGCGCGCTTCGTCGATGCCCATCAGGCGCGTCTCGACCGACGAATTCTGCAGGATGTAGGTGTTGGCAAGGGCTTCAGCCGCCGCCAGTTCCTCGGTCGTCATGGGCTTTGGATGGGAGACGTCGAAGCGCAGCCGCTCGTGGTTGACCAGCGAGCCCTTCTGCTGGACGTGCGTCCCCAGCACTTGCCGCAGCGCCTCGTGGATGAGGTGGGTGGCCGAGTGGTTGGCGCGCGTCGCCTGGCGGTGCGCATGGTCGACGGCGAGG
>JANYHP010000669.1 GCA_025359005.1 Hyphomicrobiaceae bacterium
ACGTCGCCAAGCTGCAGCAATACACGATCAATCTCTACAAGGAGATCGAGGAAATCTCCGGCCAGTCGTGCGGCCTGCACATGACGGAAGGCTTGATGCTGGCGGCCACCAAGGAGCGGTGGGAATGGCTTCAGAACATGCATTCCAAAGGCCGATACATGGGTATGCGGCTCGAGCTCGTCACCTTGGATGAAGCCCAGAAGATCCTGCCGCTGATGGACAAGCGCCAATTCGTCGGCGCCATGTACGATCCCGATCAGGGGCATGTCGATCCTTATGGCGTGACGCATGCGTATGCGATCGCGGCGCGGAAGGCCGGCGCCGAAGTCGCCACGCACACGCGCGTGCTCGAGACGAAGCAACGCGGCGATGGGACGTGGGATGTAGTCACCGACAAGGGGACTATTCAGGCCGAGCACGTCGTGAACGCTGGCGGCCTGTGGGCGCGTGAGGTAGGCCGCATGGTCGGGCTGGAGCTGCCGGTGCTCGCCATGGAACATCAGTATTTCATCACTGAAGAGATGCCTGAAGTCGTGGAGATCAACAAAGCCACCGGGAAGATGGTGGTGCACGCCGTCGACTTCGATGGTGAGATCTACATGCGGCAGGAAGGCAAGGGCATGCTGCTCGGCACCTACGAGAAACAGGGAGTGCCATGGAGCCCCAAAGAGACGCCGTGGGATTTCGGACCGACGCTGCTGCCTGACGACATGGATCGCATCGCCGAAAACCTCGAAGTCGGCTTCAAACATTTCCCCGCGTTCCAGAAGGCCGGTATCAAGAAGATCATCAACGGACCGTTTACATTCGCGCCGGATGGAAATCCGCTCGTCGGACCCATAAGCGGTTTGCGCAATTACTGGGTCGCATGCGGCGTGATGGCGGGCTTCAGCCAAGGCGGCGGGGTCGGGCTCGCGCTGTCGAACTGGATGGCCGACGGCGATCCCGGGTTCGACGTGTGGGCCATGGATGTTGCACGGTTCGGCGACTGGACGACGCGCAGCTACACCAACGCCAAGGTCCGTGAGAACTACGGCCGGCGGTTCCGCGTGCGCTTTCCAAACGAAGAATTGCCAGCGGCCCGGCCGCTGCGCACCACGCCGATGCATTATCGTTGGCTGGAGCTCGGTGCGGTGATGGGGGACTACTCGTCGCTCGAAACACCGCTGTGGTTTGCGCCAAAGGGCGTGAAAGACGAGTTCTCGTTCCATCGTTCCACGGATTTTCCCCACGTCAAGGCGGAATGCAACGCTGTGCGCAACGGCGTCGGCATTTCTGAGACGTCGAGTTTTTCCAAGTTCGCGGTCACCGGCGCAAATGCAGAGCCGTGGCTGTCGCGCCTCCTGACCAATCGCATGCCCAAGATGGGGCGCCTCACGCTGTCGCCGATGCTCAACGAGAAGGGGAAGTTGATCGGCGATTTCACAGTCGCCAAGGCGACCGACGAACGGTTCTATGTGTTCGGCTCAGGCTCGGCCGAGATGTATCATATGCGGTGGTTCGAACGGCATATGCCGGCAGACGGCAGCGTCAAAGTCGTGGCTCTCGGTCAATCATTGACGGGGCTGACGATCGCTGGCCCCAAGGCGCGCGACGTGCTGGCGAAGGTGTGCGACGCAGATGTGTCGGCGGGCGCTTTCAAGTTCATGGATTTCAGATCGCGAATGGAGGTGGGGATGGTCCCGGCAATGGTCGGGCGCATCTCATACACCGGTGACCTCGGGTACGAACTCTGGGTCAAACCGGAACATCAGGGTGCGTTGTTCGAAGCGCTATGGGCCGCGGGCCGGGACTTCGGCGTCAAACCGTTCGGCAGCCGTGCGCTGATGTCGCTGGCGCGCGAAAAGTCCTTCGGTTCATGGTCGCGCGAGTTCCGCCCGATCTATGGGCCTTACGAAGCCGGCCTGGGCCGGTTCGTCGACCTGACCAAGAACGACTTCATCGGGCGCGGTGCCGCTGCCGAAGAGAAAGCAAAAGGTCCCCTGCGTCAGCGCGTCGCCTTCGTAGTGGATGCCGGAGACGCTGACGCCATCGGCGACGAAGCGGTCTGGAAAAATGGGAAGGTAGTTGGATGGATCACCTCCGGCGGATATTGCCATCACGTCGGCTGCTCGATCGCACTTGGTTATGTGCCATCGGCTGAACTAGCGGCCGGCACCGATGCGGACACATGGGCAGTCGAGATTATCGGAGAACGACGAGCCGCGCGAATTCAGTCCGTACCGCTGTTCGATCCCGACGCCAAGCGCATGAGGGGTTGATGCGGTATTCCATAGTCACGCTTGCCCGCGAGGCTCTGTCCGGTAATCGCGGTTGGACACCTGCCTGGAGAGAGCCGGAGCCCAAGGCTGAGTACGACATCGTCATCGTCGGCGGTGGCGGCCATGGCCTGGCGACCGCCTACTACCTCGCCAAGGAGCACGGGCTCACGAATGTCGCCGTTGTGGAGAAGGGACACATCGGCTCAGGCAATGTCGGCCGCAATACCACGATCATCCGCTCGAACTATCTGCTGCCCGCGAACACCGCGTTCTACGAGCATTCGCTGAAGCTTTGGGAAGGTCTCGAACAGGACTTCAATTTCAATGCCATGGTCAGCCAGCGCGGTGTCCTCAACCTCTGCCATACGGATGGCCAGCGCGACACCTATGCGCGGCGAGGCAATGCGATGCGACTGAATGGTGTTGACGCGGAGTTGCTCGATGCCGACGGGGTGCGGAAGATTGCCCCGTTTCTCGATTTCGACAGCGCACGTTTCCCCATCGAGGGTGGCCTGCTGCAGCGCCGCGGTGGAACCGTTCGGCACGACGCGGTTGCCTGGGGTTTCGCGCGCGGCGCGGACACGCGCGGCGTCGACATCCTGCAGAATGCAGAAGTGACCGGCATCAGGGTGGAGAATGGCGGTGCGGTCGCGGTCGAGACCACGCGTGGTGTCATTCGAGCCAAGAAGATCGGTCTTGCGTGCGCCGGCAACACCACATGCGTCGCAAGCATGGCCGGGCTGAGGGTGCCGATCGAGAGCCACGTACTGCAGGCGTTCGTCTCGGAGGGCGTGAAGCCGCTAATCGATCAGGTGATCACGTTCGGCGCAGGTCATTTCTACGTCAGCCAGTCGGACAAGGGCGGCCTCGTCTATGGCGGCGATATCGACGGCTACAACTCCTATGCACAGCGGGGGAACTTGTATGTGATCGAGGATGTTCATGAAGCGGCGATGGCGCTCTGGCCCGGTCTCGGACGGCTACGCATGCTGCGCCACTGGGGCGGCGTCATGGACATGTCAGCGGACGGTTCGCCTATCATCGGCACGACACCCATCGACGGTCTCTATCTCAATTGCGGCTGGTGCTACGGCGGGTTCAAGGCGACGCCAGCGTCGGGCTGGTGCTTTGCCCACACCCTCGCGACTGGCGTGCCACACGCCTTGAATGCCGCATTCCGCCTCGATCGGTTTGCGACCGGGGACCTGCTCGACGAGCGCGGCGCTGGCGCCCAACACAATCTGCACTGAGGCTTCATGCGCATTTCCTGCCCATATTGTGGCGAACGATCAAACGACGAGTTCGTCATCAAAGGTGATGCAACAGCATTCCTCGCGCGGCCCTCGTCG
>JANYHP010000090.1 GCA_025359005.1 Hyphomicrobiaceae bacterium
ACGTTCGCGGCGTTTGCTTGGGCGGGCAATCATGTGCTCGCGCGCGCGGTTGCCAACAAAGTGCCCGTCTGGAGCCTCAACACGGTGAGGTGGCTGCTGGTTGCGGCGCTGATGGCGCTGGTGGCGGCACCGGCTTTGTACCGAGATTGGCCGCTGATCCGCCGGCATTGGCCGCCGCTGGCCTTTCTCGGGGTGCTCGGCGGCGGGCTGTTTGGCGTGCTGCAGTTCATCGGCCTCAAGTACACCAATGCGCTTAACGTCTCGGTGATGAATTCGGTCGCGCCCGCACTGATCGCCCTGGCCAGCGTGGCGATCTTCCGCGATCCGCTGTCGTTGCTGCAGTGCGCGGGCATCACGATCTCGCTTGGCGGCGTGCTGGCGATCGTCTCCAAGCTGGATCTGGGCGTGCTCGGCGGTTTCGCCTTCAACGGTGGCGACGTGATCATCGTCATCAACATGGGGATATGGGCGATCTATTCGGCGTGCCTCAGGCTGCGGCCGCCCATTGCCGGCACGAGTTTTCTGTTCATGCTGGCGGTGTGGGCGGCGGTGACGACATTGCCGGGAGCGGTGCTGGAAATATGGGAAGGAGACTATCTGTTGGCGGACGCGATGACGCTCGGCACCTTGGCCTATTCGAGCGTGCTGTCGAGTTCGCTGGCCTACATCGCCTGGGGCCGCGGGATCGAAATTCTCGGGGTGACGCGGGCGGGCGCATTTCTGCATCTGGTGCCGCTGTTCGGCGCGGGCTTGGCGACGACGCTGCTCGGCGAGACGCTGGGGGTGCATCACGTTGTGGGCTTCGTGCTGATCCTGACTGGCGTGAGCCTGGCGGTCGGTCGCGGGCGCCGGGCGGCAGGTCCGCGGGATCAGCGTTGAGGCTTCGCTGCCTGCCACGCGAACTGATGGCCTTGGACGCGGTCGGCACTGTGGGCGAGCACGATGCGCTGGGCGGCGATGTGCCGGTCGTTCGCTGAGGCATGGGCCAGCAGCAGCGCCGACCCAGACCTGAGGCGCTCGACAAGATCGGCCCGCAGACGCTGTGGGACCACACAGGCGTCCGGCCGTCCGTTGTCAGGGGCAGCGGGCGCGATGAGCCCCGCTTTCATGTGCGTCAAAATCCGGTTGGGCGTGGCCACAGCGTGTAGGCCCTCGCCGATGAAGAAAATCGGCTGGAGGTCGCGGACCAGAACCCCGTAGCTTTGAGACCAGTCAGGTCGCGCGGAAAACGCGCCATCCAAGGCTGCCGCGGACGCTGGCGCGCAGGCGACACAGAAATCGTCGACGGTAAAGCCTGCGCCGCTGAGGTCGTCGAGCGCGGTTCCCAACGCCGCCGATGACCTGAACGAGGCGATGGTGACCCGTTGCATCGGTGCGGCAGTTGTCATGAACGTGGTGCCCCCGCAAGAATGCCCCGCCATCAGCCTGCCCCCTAGACCAAGGGCCGACGCGTGCAATCTTCAGCTTAAGGGCTAAACGTCACTGGCCCTCCTTGATCGGCGTCAATGTGCTTGACGGCACTCGGCGCATGCGGGGGCAGCGCCGGTGGCCTCAGTTGCCGGCCAGCGCTGCCAGTTTCTGCCGGTCGGGCACGGTGACCGCCCTCCCATCGTCGAGCACGATCACACCCGCGTCCTTGAGTTTTGAAAACTGGCGACTGACCGTTTCCAGTGTCAGTCCAAGGTAGTCGGCAATTTCGGCCCGTGACAGCGGCAGCTCGACCGTCACTGCGGCAGCTTTCGGCATCCGCGTGCCGTCGGGCGCCAACTGCCGGTCTGCGAGCATGGCGAGAAAGCTCGCCACCTTCTCCAGCGCTGATTTGCGGCCCAACAGCAGCATCCAGTCCTTGGCCGCGTCCAGTTCGTCGAGCTTGACCTTCAGCAGAAGGCTTTCGAACGCGGGATGCTCGCGCAACAGTTGTTCGAAGTGGGACTTTTCAAAGCTGCACAAGGTCGCATCGGTCGCCGCCTCGATCCGAACAGCCGTGTCGTCGGCAAAGGGCCGGCCGACCACGTCGGAGGCGAACGCGAGGCCGACGATCTGCTGGCGACCGTCGCTCAATGTCTTGGTCATTTTCACGACGCCCGACGTGACGCTGGCCACGTGGGTGACGCGGTCGCCTTCCAGGGCCAGCACGTCCCCCTTGTTTGCCTTCCGGTTGTGCGACCGGTTGGCAATTATCTTGCGCTGTTCGCGCGGCAGCATGGCGCACACCGAGATCTCGCGGACCGGGCAGGAATCGCAGGCGATCGGATCGTTGGCTTTGCTGTCCGCCGGTCGCAACCCGGTGTTCTGGTCGGGGTGGGGTCTCATGGTGCAGGTCTTTCGTTCCGGGCCATCTTTCAATGTCTATGCCGGGGCGGTCGCCCCGTCGATGTGACCTCGGCGCAGAATGGGCAAAACCGGCGGGTTGTGGCGTTCTGCCACTGGAGAAAAGCGCGTCGGCCTAGTGGCCTGTCGCGCCAAAACTGCATCACCGCCGCACCTTCGTTCTGTTGTGGCGCGACATGAAGACCACTAGAAAAAACATCGGCTTAGTGTGGCGTTCAGCGCGCCTTAGTTGGTTCCTGCCAAGCCGCACCACCGATCAACTAAGGCGCGACGCCACACTCGGTCGTTTTGACCGGGATCAACGCGAATGACTGATCCCGACTGGCACTCTTCCGACGGTCAAACTTTCGCGCGCGGCGGGGATCGCGTCCATCAACGCGGATCTGATCTACGGGCTGCCTGAACAGACCTGCGCCAGCGTGGCGCGCACGATGGCGGCGGTGATCGATCTCGCGCCCGACCGGTTGGCGGTGTTCGGCTATGCGCACCTGCCGGTGCGGTTGCCCCATCAACGGTTGATCCCGACGGAAAACCTGCCGGACGTGGCCGAGCGGTTTCGGCAAGCGGCCCTGATGGCCGAGCAGTTGCTGCGCGCGGGCTACGTGCGGGTAGGGCTGGATCACTTCGCCAAGCCGACCGACACACTGGCGAAGGTTCGGGTCAGTCGCAATTTCCAGGGCTATACGACGGACGCGGCCGAGACGCTGATCGGGCTTGGCGCCTCGTCGATCG
>JANYHP010000048.1 GCA_025359005.1 Hyphomicrobiaceae bacterium
CCGAAGCAGCAACCGCCTTTTTGGCATCGGCGACATAGCCGCCCAGATCACGATCACGCGCATCGACAAAGATGTATGCTGCGAGTTGCGCGTTCTCGGTTCGAATGGATGCCGGACCTTGCACCAGTTTCACGCTGGCAACTTGTCCAAGGGGGATCGATGCACCATTCGCCAACGGTATGAGCACCTCGCGCGCGATCGCCTGCGGATCAGAACGCAGATCACGCGGGAAGCGGATGCTCACCCCGTATCGCTCACGGCCTTCAACCGTTGTTGTGATGGTTTCAGCGCCAAGCCCCGAAGCCACCACCTGCTGCACATCACCAACCATCAAGCCGTAGCGCGCGAGTTGTGTGCGGTCCGGTTCGATCTCCAGATAATACCCGCCCATGGTGCGTTCAGCGAACGCGCTCGATGTACCCGGCACGGTCTTGATCGCCGTTTCGATCTGACGAGCTAGCCCTTCGATCATTTTCAGATCGGGTCCGATGACCTTGACGCCGACCGGCGTGCGGATACCGGTCGCCAGCATGTCAATGCGCGCTTTGATCGGCATCGTCCAGGCGTTCGACACGCCCGGAAACTGTAACGCCTTGTCCATCTCCGCGATCAGCGTGTCGACCGTCACGCCATTGCGCCATTCGCTCTCCGGTTTGAGATTGATAATCGTCTCGAACATTTCTGTTGGTGCTGGATCGGTGGCGGTGCTCGCGCGCCCTGCTTTGCCAAACACACTCGCCACTTCCGGAAAGGTCTTGATGATCTTGTTCTGCGTCTGCAAAAGCTCTGCTGCCTTAGTGATGGAGAGCCCCGGCAACGTCGTGGGCATATACATCAGCGTGCCTTCATTAAGGCTCGGCATAAATTCGGAACCCAATTGTGTCGCTGGCCAGATGCTGACGAGAAGGACCCCAAGCGCAACCGCGATAGTCAATGTCTTGGCTTTAAGCACCGATTGGATGACCGGGCGATAGACCCAGATCAAGAAGCGGTTCACCGGATTTTTCTCTTCCGGCACAATATGCCCGCGCACGAAGATGACCATCAGTGCGGGAACAACCGTCACGGACAGAAGCGCCGCCGCCGCCATCGCAAACGTTTTGGTAAAGGCCAGCGGTTTGAACAACCGCCCTTCCTGCGCTTCGAGCGTGAAGATCGGCAGGAACGACACCGTGATGATGAGCAGGGAGAAAAAGAGCGCTGGCCCCACTTCACTGGCCGCCTCGATCAACACTTCGATGCGCGGCTTGTCTTTGGGGGCGCGCTCCAGATGCTTATGCGCGTTCTCAATCATCACGATCGCCGCATCGACCATCGCGCCAATGGCAATCGCGATGCCGCTAAGGCTCATAATGTTGGAGGACAGTCCAAGCGCGTGCATGCAGATATAGGCGCTGAGGATTCCAAGCGGCAATGTGATGATGGCGATAAAGGCGCTGCGTAGATGGAGAAGGAACACGAGGCAGACCAGCGCGACGATGATACTTTCCTCGATCAACGTAGATTTGAGGGTGGCGATGGCGCGCTGGATCAAATCCGAGCGATCATAGACCGGCACAATCGCCGTGCCTTCCGGTAAGCTCGATTGGATGTCAACGAGTTTGCTCTTAACATTGGCGATGACCGAGAGCGCATTCTGGCCAAATCGCTGCACGGCAATACCGGAGGCAACTTCGCCTTCACCGTTCAATTCTGTGACGCCGCGCCGTTCATCTGGCGCAAGTTCAACGCGAGCTACATCCTTGATGGTGACAGGTGTGCCACCTTCTGATTTGAGAACGATCTGCTCGATGTCGGAGATGCCGCGCAGATAGCCTCTGCCCCGCACCATGAATTCTGTCTCGGCAAGTTCGACGACGCGCCCGCCAACATCCATGTTGGAAGATCGTATGGCGTCCTTGATTTTCGAGAGTGGGATGTCGAAAGATTTGAGACGGCGCGGATCGACCACGACGCTGTACTGCTTCACAAACCCACCAACGCTGGCGACCTCGGCAACGCCTTCTGCCTTGGCGACGGCAAAGCGAACCTGCCAATCTTGCGTGGTGCGCAGCTCTGCAAGGTTTCGCTTCGCTGCCATGACGGCATATTGATAGACCCAGCCCACACCAGTCGCATCGGGGCCAAGTGTTGGTGTCACACCTGCTGGCAAATTCTTCGATGCGGCGCTCAGATATTCAAGGACGCGCGAACGCGCCCAATAGATGTCCGTG
>JANYHP010000062.1 GCA_025359005.1 Hyphomicrobiaceae bacterium
GGCGCTGCCGGGCGGATCACCGGGCATCTGCGCGTGGACCGCTAGCGCGAAACCGAGCCGGCGGCTGGCCGAGAAGATTTGCTTGCGCATGGCGATCTCAGGCCCTAGGTAGACGGCGCGCGGGGTTGAGTGATTCCGCGCGATCCCACGTCCAGGTTCGGGGCCGTAGCTCAGCTGGGAGAGCGCTTGCATGGCATGCAAGAGGTCAGGGGTTCGATCCCCCTCGGCTCCACCAATGACGCTAAAATTCTTTCGATTTTTCTGGAGTTTATATCGCATCGCCCACTGGGCTATGTGAACGCCTGACTTATTATGCGTTGACCTGTCGCCGACCGGGGGAGTTGGGCGCGCTCCACGCCCCGTCCGATCAATGAAAATCGCGTGAGCTGGGCAGGACGCGGGCGTCGCGAGGATGGCCAGCACGGTGGGGAGTGCGATGGGGGCCGCGCGGGTGTTGCGGGTTGAGGAATTCGTCTGCCGGGGCGGGGTCGGGTGCGCACGTATGTGCGTCGGAGAGGCTCCCGAGGTCGGCGCTGCGATCGTGGATGCGTACCGCCATCAGATGGGCAACGCCTTCCTGGCTGATCTGCATGCGCCCCTCGACCAGCATCAGCCGCGCACCCATGACCTCGCTGCGGAACTTCTCGAACTGGCGCGCCCACAGCACGATGTTGACGATGCCGGTTTCGTCTTCCAGCGTGATGAAGATGGCATTGCCCTTGCCCGGCCGCTGACGGACGAGAACCACGCCGGCGACGCGGGCCCAGGCCCCGTCCCGCAACGCATTGGCGGCGGTGCACGTGGCGACGCGCTCCGCTGCGAAGATGGCGCGCAGGCATCCCATGGGATGGCCTTTGAGCGAAAGGCGGGCCGTCTGATAATCGGCGGCGACGTGCTCGGAAAGCGGCATGACGGGGAGGCGCGCGTCCGGCTCGTCGGCGAGCTCCCGCTCGCGCGCGGCCGCGAACAACGGCAAGGCATCGCTGTCGGGCAGCCGCCGCGCCGCCCACAGCGCATTGCGCCGGTCGATGTCCATGGACTGGAAACAATCGGCGTCGGCGAGATTGCGCAACGCCCGTTGTGGCAGACGCGTGCGTGCGGCGAGGTTGTCGACATCGGTATAGCCGTTGCCGCGATGGGCTGTGATGGCCGCCGCCCAGGCTTCCTGCATGCCGTCGATCTGGCGGAAGCCGAGACGCAGCGCCGTGCGGCCCCGGGCGTCGAGGCACAACGTATTGTCCCAAGCACTGGCATTGACGTCGATGGGCAAGACCTCGACGCCGTGCTCGCGGGCATCGCGCACGATCTGGGCGGGGGCGTAAAAGCCCATGGGCTGGGCGTTGAGCAGCGCGCAGGCGAAGGCCGCGGGATAGCGGCACTTGATGAACGACGAGACGTAGACGAGGCGGGCGAACGACGCCGCGTGGCTCTCCGGGAAGCCGTATTCGCCGAAGCCCTTGATCTGGTCATAGCACCGCTGGGCAAAGTCGCGCTGATAGCCGCGCGCCACCATGCGTTCCACCATCATGTCTTCAAACGTGTGGATGGTGCCGACATGACGGAACGTGGCCATGGCACGACGCAGCTGGTTGGCCTCGGCGTCGGTGAACTCGGCCGCCACCATGGCGATCTGCATCGCCTGCTCCTGGAACAGCGGCACGCCCTTGGTACGCGACAGGATGTTTGCGAGTTCGTCCGGATCGTGCGGCGGGCCCGGCGACGGCAGAACAACCGGCTCCAGGCCCGAACGCCGGCGCAGATAAGGATGCACCATGTCGCCCTGGATCGGCCCCGGACGCACGATGGCGACCTGGATGACGAGATCGTAGAAGGTCGCTGGCTTCAGGCGCGGTAGCATGTTGATCTGGGCGCGGCTCTCGACCTGGAACACGCCGATCGAATCGCCTTTTTGCAGCATGCCGTAAACATCCGCCTGTTCCGGCGGTACGGAGGCCAGATCGTAATCGGCACCCTCGTGTATGCGCATCAGATCGAAGGCCTTGCGGATGCAGGTCAGCATGCCGAGCGCCAGCACATCGACCTTCATCAAGCCGAGCGTGTCGATGTCGTCCTTGTCCCACTCGATGAAGGTGCGGGCCTCCATGGCGGCGTTGCCGATCGGCACGAGATCGTCGAGGCGGCCGCGGGCGAGAACGAAGCCGCCGACATGCTGGGAGAGATGGCGGGGGAAGCCGAGAATGCGCGTGGCAAAGTGGACGGCGCGGCGGATCGTCGAATTCTCCGGATCGAGCCCGGCCTGTTTGACTTGCGCCTGGGAAATCGCCGAGCCCCAATTGCCCCACTGCGTGCCGGCGATGCGGGCCGTGATATCTTCGGACAAGCCCAGTACCTTGCCGACATCGCGGATGGCGCTGCGGGGTCGGTAGCGGATGACCGTGGCGACGAGGCCGGCGCGTTCGCGGCCGTAGCGCGCATAGATGTGCTGGATCACCTCCTCGCGCCGTTCGTGCTCGAAATCCACGTCGATGTCGGGTGGTTCGCGCCGTTCCGACGAGATGAAGCGCGCGAACAAAAGATTGCTACGCGCCGGGTCCACCGACGTAATGCCGAGCACGAAACAGACGGCGGAATTGGCGGCCGATCCGCGGCCCTGGCACAGGATACCCAGCTCGCGCGCGTAGGCGACGATGTCGTGGATGGTGAGGAAGTAAGGGGCGTAGGCGAGTTGTTCGATCAGCGCCAGCTCGTGGGCAAGCTGCGCCTCGACCTTCTCCGGGATCGTGCCGCCGTAAAAGGCGCTCGCCTTCGCCCAGGTCAGATGCTCTAGCCAGCCTTGTGGCGTCCAGCCTTTAGGCACGGGCTCTTCCGGGTACTCATACCGCAGCTCGCCCAACGAAAAGTTCATCCGCGCGAGCAGATCCTGCGTTGCCGCAATGGCGCCGGGAGCCTCGCGAAACAGGTGCGTCATTTCGTCAGGCGATTTCAGGTGCCGCTCGGCGTTGACCTCGAGACGCCGCCCCGCGCTCTCGATGCGCAAGCCTTCGCGGATACAGGTCAGGATGTCCTGGACCGGGCGTTGCTCCGGCGTGTCGTAGAGCACATCGTTGAGCGCGATCAGCGGGACATTTGCAGCCGTGGAAATGGCATGGAGGTCAGCAAGCCGCCGGGCGTCGTCGCCGCGCAAATGAGCGCTGGCGCCAAGCCAGACATGGCCGATAGCTGCACACACGACCTGTTCCATCGTCATGCGCAACCGCGTCAAATCGGAGGGCGGCACGATGATCAGGAGCAAACCCGCCACATCG
>JANYHP010000085.1 GCA_025359005.1 Hyphomicrobiaceae bacterium
CGAGTTCTCGTCTTGTTCTAAAATTGTTGTTTCATTGCGTGCATTCATAGTTGTCGCAACCAGAGTTCGGCGCGGGGTCGCAATTCGCGATCGGAACCGCTGCGCGGGCGCTGCCGAACTGTGGATCAGGCATGCCGGCCGCACACCGAATCACGTACGCCAGCCCCACCGTGAAGCCCGAACAGCAAGGTGGCCCACCGATGTCCTTGGCTTTCCGCATCGCATTTGCAGCCTACGCGCGCGGCACCCATCACAAGCTGGCGATGCACGCGCTGACGCGACTGACGACGGCAGATCATGACAAATGGCTGCGCTTGTTCGTGGCCCACGCCGAGACCTTTGCGATCGCGTCTAAGAAGCCCGACGACACCTATAAGGACTTCAAGAACCACGTCCTGCACCCGCGCGACGGCTATTGGGGTGGAGCGGTGACGGCCGCGCGGCAGTGGTATGCAACGCTCGTCGAGCACCTGAAGGCGCGCGCGTGGCCGGAGGCCGTGGAGGCGGCCGGCGTGCTCAGCCACTATCTGGCCGACCCGCTGCAGCCGTTTCATACGGCGCAGTCAGAGGCGGAGAACACAATCCACCGCGCCTGCGAATGGAGCATCAATCGCTGTTACGACGAACTCTATGCGGCAGGCGCGACGGCGCGGCCGGACTATGTGCGGCGGCTGGGGCGCGATCCCAATTGGCTGGCGCGACTGGTCTGCGAGAGCGCGGACCTATCGAACGTGCACTATGAGACGCTGATCGCGCACTACAGCATCACTCGCGGCGTGGTCGATCCGCCTGCGGGCCTCGACGCAGTCAGCCGCGCGCTGTGCGCGGAGTTGCTGGTCACGGCGGCAGCGACGATCGCCGCGGTTTTCGATCATGCCATCGAGGAGGCCGGCGTGGCCGCGCCCGACGTGACGCTGACGGCCGCGACTGTGCTGGCGTTGATCAAAGTGCCGCGAAACATGCTGCTGAAACGTATCGAGAACGCGGACGAGCGGCGCGCCATCGAAGCCATCTATGACGAACTGCGCACGACAGGCGAAGTGGTCAAGGCGTTGCCCGACGAGAGCCGCACCATCCGCGACCTCTATGCGGCGGAAGTGACAGCCAATCGCTCCAGGCCCGCCGTGGCAAAGCTTTACCCGCTGCCGGCGCCGGACGTGCACTATGAACTGCCGAGGCCCGTTGTCGCCTCAGGCCGTGCACCAGATGCCGTACCCGTAGTAACGCCAGTGCCGCGCGCAGAAGGTGGCGCCCGCGTGCCCCTTACTGCCGTAGCGGCAAACGTGTCGGAGCGCGCCGAGGGCCGCAACGACAAGAGCAATAGCGGCAGCACCAAGCCCCGCCTGTCGCTCGAGGCGGATGTGGTCGACGCCCCTTCCATCGGGCCGAAGACGGCGGCACGACTGGCCGAGTACGGCGTGCAGACCGTCGGGCACCTGCTTGCCGCCGATCCCGCGGCGCTGGCGGTTAAGCTTGCGCAACGCCACATCACGGCCACGACCATCGGCGACTGGCAGGCACAGGCGTCGCTCGTGGTTGCCGTGCCCGGCCTCACGGGCGGGGCGGCACAACTGCTGGTCGGCGCCGGCTATCGCACAGCGGCCGCGCTGGCCTCAGCGAACGTCGAAACAGTGTGCGCCAACGTTGCAGCCTTTGCCGCGACGACAGAAGGGCACCGCATGCTGCGCGACGGGGCTGCGCCCGATGCCGCCAGGATTGCCAACTGGCACGCCCGCGCACAGACCGAGCAGGCCGCATGATCAGGTGGGCGCAACCGCCACGTACGTCTGCTCGAAGGTTTCGGCGTTGTTGCCGTAGACGTCGACGCCGTTGAGGATGAGATAACCGCTGTCGGCGCGCTGCGTTTCGCCCCAGGGCGCGATGATTTCGAAGCCGCCAGCGAGCTTGATCGCCTCGACAGTGGCGCGGGCGCGATAGGTGGTGCCGGCGGCGGACGCGACGTCGGCGGGGGCGTAGAGCGTCGGGAAAGCATCCGCCAGAATAACGTAGACGTTCTGGTTGCCGGCGCGGTCGACAAGAGGCGCACCGCGAGCATCGAGGTTGGTCACGACGAGATCACCGGGCCGCGCCGTGTTGACGGTTTCCTTGCCGTTCCAGTGGGTTTCGATGCGCTCGTCGCGCTGTGCCGCGCGCGCCGCGATCAGGCCGGACTTGCGCGCGACAAACGGTGTGACGCCGATCTCGGCGGCTAGCCCACGAAAATCTGCCACGCTCAATTTCGCGTCCGACTGCACACGTATGGCAGCCGAGCCGGTGCGTGCGATGCTGATCATGGGGCCGAACTCCCGTAGTGATTGCCCCTGGCGGCCGAAGGCGTCGAGGCGGCGGCGAGACGAGCCTCGTCCGCCACAGACTATTCACCGGAAATGGTGGGCTGTCGAGTTGACGACGCTTACCGCTTGGCCAGCGCATCAAGGCAGAAAGTGAGCATCTCATCGGCACTCGGCCCGGGGATCGCCCCGCATTCTTCCAGCAACTGGGGATGGCAAAAGGAGACCATGGCGGTCTTGACGAAACGCGCGGCCGTCAGGGGATCGATGGTGCGGAATTCGCCCGACGCGACGCCGTCGGCACAGATGCGCGTGATCAACTCCTCGATTACCGCGATATGCGCCAGCACCATGCCCCACGACTCGTCGAGCGCCACGGCAATCATCTCATGCATCTTCTGGTCGCTGATATAGCGCTGCACATTCATCCGATTGATGGTCAGGAAGGCATCGCGCAGGCGTTCTCCCGCCGGTGCAGGACCGTTGACGATCGCGGCGACTGCGCTCTCGACTTCGCCCATCAGCTGGCGCCCCACGGCGTCACGGATCTCGGCTTTTGATGCAAAAAAGCGATAGACGTT
>JANYHP010000093.1 GCA_025359005.1 Hyphomicrobiaceae bacterium
ATCGACGGCAACCGCGCGCTGCTGAAGTGGGCGGCCGAAGATTGGAAAAAGAAGGGCACCGCCGGCAAGCCCAAGTACATCCACATGGGCGACAACCACCCCTATCCGCTTGCCCCCAAGGAGGCCGGCGAGGAACTGGCCAAGGAACTCGGCTTCGACGTCATCCCGTCGATCCAGTACTCGCTCGGCGGCGGCGACTTTAAGGCGCAATGCCTCGCGCTGCAGGCATCGGGCGCCAACTACGCCTATCTCGCCAACACGACAGGCGCCAACATCTCGCTGACCCGTTCGTGCGCGACTGTCGGCACCAACGTGCAGTTCCTGTCCAACGTCTGGGGCATGGATGAAGCCGGCATGAAGGCAGCAGGTAAGGCCGCCAACGGCGTGGTGTTCGTTCTCGGCCAGGCGCCGTGGGGGTCGGATGTTCCGGGCATGAAGGTGTTCCGCGAAATCTCCAAGATGTCCGATCCGACCGGCACGGCCTACCGCCCGATGCCGTACGCGACCGGCGCCTGCCACGTGCTGGTGCTCGCTGAAGCCATGAAGATCGCCGACAAGGCCGGCCAGCTCAACGGCCCGGGCATCAAGGCGGCGCTGGAGGAGATGAAAGACTTCGTGCCCTACAACACACAGGGCATGTGCGCGGCCGTCACCTGGACGCCGACCGATCATCGCGGCGTCGACACGGTCACCGTCGGCCGCGCCGTTGTCACTGGCGAAACCGAGACCGGCGAAGTCGTCGACCTGATGGCGAAGGGCGCCATGAAGATCGAGAAGCTTGCCGACATCAAGGTCGAGCGCAAGCCTGAATGGCAGGCTTACTGACGGCACGCACCGGCCGCGCGGTTCGCTTTCGGGCAGCCGCGCGGCCGTTGTCGCAGAATTTGAGTCCGTGCATCGCGTCAACGAGAGCTCTATGACCGTCACCGACCTGCAACCAAAGCCGATCGCCGCGCCTGCGCCAGCCGCAGCGGCTCCATTGCTCGTCCTCGAGAACGTCGAGGTCGCCTACGACGACGTCGTGCTGGTTTTGCGTGGCGTCAGCCTGCACGTGCCGCAGGGCAGCATCGTCACGCTGCTCGGGCCCAACGGCGCCGGCAAGTCCACCACGCTGAAATCCATTTCCGGTCTGCTGCGCTCGGAGAACGGCGAGGTCATCGCCGGCGACATCAAATTCGGCGACCAGAGCATCGTCCATCAGGCGCCGGAAAAAATCGTCCGCGGTGGCATTTTCCAGGTCATGGAAGGCCGCCGCATCATCGGCGACATGACGGTGCTCGAGAACCTCCGCGTCGGCGCTCACACCCGCCGCGATAACGAGATCGGCGCCGATATCGATCGCGTCTTCGGCTATTTCCCGCGCCTCAAAGAGCGCACCGGTCTCGCAGGCTATCTGTCCGGCGGCGAACAGCAAATGCTGGCCATCGGCCGGGCCATCATGGCGCGTCCCAAAATGATCCTGCTTGACGAGCCGAGCATGGGCCTCGCGCCGTTGTTGGTGCAGGAGGTATTCGCCATCATCGCGCGACTCAATCGCGATCTGGGTATCACCATGCTGCTGGTCGAGCAGAACGCCAACATGGCGCTCGGTGTGGCCCACTACGGCTACATCATGGAATCCGGCAAGATCGTTCTGGATGGGACCAGCGAAACGTTGGCATCCAACGAAGACGTCAAGGAATTCTATCTCGGCGGCGGCGGCCACGAGCGCAAGAGCTTCAAGGGCCTCAAATCCTTCCGCCGCCGCAAGCGCTGGCTCTGAGGCAGCCCGTTGCGGTGTCGCATGACGGTATGGGAATGCCGTTCCCGCGCACCCTCGATCAACACGCGACCGCCGGCGCATATAATGACGCGCGAAATCAGACCGCCGATTTGCGCTTGCTGCCGGCCGCCTTGCACGACTGGATGAGGTCGGCGAGGTCTTCTGGAAATCCATGCGAGTTGCTGTTTGACGGCTCGTCAGGGTCGCGCTCCTGCTCCGCACGGTGCAAAACAAGCTCGGCCACGCGCGTGATGCCCGCCACGTAGCGCGAGTCCGGATTAAAGCCGATCGCCTCGGAGACTGTGCGCAAGGCATCGAGCAGCGCCTGGGTCGGCACGGTGGCATCCGCCAGCGCCAGGTGGTGCAGTTCCCGATCGATCGCGGCCGGCACCGTGCGATCCTCCATCAACGCGAGCGCCAGCAGCGCGGCGTTGCGGACTTCCGCGTCGTCGTCGCCGAGGCGCTGCCGCAAAGCTTGGCGAACGTCCTCCCGGTCGACCATCCGCGCGGCCTCCGGCATGCAGGCGCAGAGGTGCATGTGCCTGCAGGCCCCGGCCCGCATGACCGGCGAGGGATCCTGCATCAGCCGGGTCCACACCGCCACTTCCGACGGGTCACGCATTTCGTCATGCATGTAGGGCGACGTGAATATTCTGGAATAGGCCACACGCACGTCGAAGTCCGGATGCGCCTCGAAGGCGCGGAGGCGCGCGGCCATGCGCGGGTCGAACGGCCGTTGCAGCCGCAAGGAAATGGCTTTGAGCGCCGCTAGCACGACGCGCTTGTCGGCGTCGTCGGACAGGTCCAACAGTAAGGTAAGGCCCGAACGCTCAGCCGAGGCCATCGCCTCCGTTTCGCGCGTCAGCGACATTGCCGCAGCAATCCGCTTCGCCACATCAGCGTCGGTTGAAAGGCCACGGGCGGCCGGCAGAACGTCGGCGAGCGGCCGGCGATTGCATTCCAGGCGGATCTGCTCCCCGGCGAATAAGTTGTCCGTCGCCTGCGCCAGCACGTGCGCGTCCAGCAACTCGGCAACGGACGCGCGCCGCAGCGCCTTGGTCAGTTTCGCATAGTCCTTCAAGGTCGCGTCATCGAAGCGCGCAACGGGTGCCGCAACAGGCGGCGCCACCGCTTTCGGCAGTGGGCCCCAGACCGGGTGAAGGCTCGCCTCAGGCGCGTCCGGCAACGGCCCCCGGACGCTGTCGGCATTGTCTGCCGCTGGCTTCGGGACGGAACCCCAGGCAGCCTCGGCGCGTTCCTTTGCCGATTGCGGCGCCCGCTGGCACGCGGCCAGAACATCCCGGAATTGCATGTCGGAAAGCACGCCGACAGCGCCTGGAGGCCAGGGATCAAACGGCGATCCGGCATGGCGGCGGCGGCCGAGACGAGTTGGTTCATCGCCCCGAAAATCTTCATCGTGTTGCGCTGTTTGGCGAGCCTGGCCTGCTTATCCGCTTCGGTCACCGGCTCGGTCCGATCGTCTTTGTCGGCCACGCCCTCGGCGCACAAAACCAGATCACGCGCCAGCGCAGGCGTCGCACGGGCGTCCTGACGCAGCGCCAGGCCTTCGATGGCGAAGCTGCGCACCTCCGCATCGCTATCATCGAGACGGGACGCAAGCGCCGCACGCAGCGCGGGGCTGTCGTAGTTGCTCATTGCTGCAAGCTCGCCGATCTTAAAGCAGACAGCGCGGCGCACGATCGGCGCGGCATCCGGAGCCATGGCGATAACCGCGGCATAGCCTTGTTCAGTGTCCGGCGCGAGCGGGAAAAGCTGGTCGACGAAGGCCAGGCGGATCATCTCGTCCTTGTGGCTGGCGCACAGCGCGTGCACCTTGGCGAGAACCTGCTCGGGATAGGGCTCGCCGTGCCGGGCGCGGAGTGCCTGCAGCGCCGCGATGACCACGCGCGGGTCGCGATCGGCAGCCAGTCGCAGGATCAGCGCGGTCGCGCGGCTCAGCGTCACGCTCGAAACCTCCTCGTCGCTGAGTGCACCGACCAATTCGGCCGCGGTGGCGCGCTTATGCGGGGCGGGGGCGCGGCTCCAGGTTTCCGCGAACGGCAATATTTGATCCAGTCCGCGGCCCTGGATTTCCTCCATGACCGCCTGATAGGCGTCGCTGTGGAAGCGGTTCAGCCCGCCGGTCGGCTCCACCGTGAAGTCCGCATCGGGGTCCAAGGCGGCATCGAGACGCTTGAACAGGCCGTCGATTGGACCTGCCGACAGGTCGCTCCTGTAGGCCACCCGATTGTGCATTCGGTCGACCAGACTGAGGTCGTCGTCGCGTCCGGCGATGAAAAATGCGTAAACGAGTGCGCCGAGTGCGAGCAAAAGCAAGGCAACAACAACCAAAATCGGCACGGACAACTCCTACGCACACACACGATGGCGAAGGATGGCCACAAACCGGTGAAAAGTCCGTTCGATTGCGCCGTGATCGGCAGCACTTATGACGCGTACTTCCGCGCACCGCCGACGCAACTGATGACCGCGACCGTGACGGCCAGCATCGACCACGTCACCGGTTCGTGGAGCAGCGTGGCAGCCAGCGCCAGGCCGAAGAACGGCTGGAGCAATTGCAGTTGCCCGACTGCCGCGATGCCGCCCTGCGCCAGCCCGCGATACCAGAACACAAAGCCGATCAACATGCTGAAAACCGACACATACGCCAGGCCAAACCATGCCGACGCGCCGATTGCGGCAAACGACGCTGGCATAAGGATCAGCGCCAGCGGCAGCATGAGCGGCAGTGACAGCACCAGGGCCCATGAGATCACCTGCCAGCCGCCAAGCGATCGCGAAAGCTTTGCGCCTTCTGCATAGCCGAGGCCGCATACGATGATGGCCGCCAACATCAGCGTATCGCCGATCGGCGAAGCAGACAGTCCTTGCAACAGTGCAAAGCCGCCGACGAGCGCACTGCCGAGGCCAGAGAACAGCCAGAACGCCGGTCGTGGTCGCTCACCGCCGCGCAGAACGCCGAAGATCGCCGTCGCCAGCGGCAGCAGTCCGATGAACACGATGGAATGCGCGGATGTGACATGGCGCAAGGCCAGCGCCGTCAGCAGTGGAAAGCCGACGACCACGCCCACCGCAACAATCACCAAGGGAACGATATCGGCCCGCGCCGGGCGCTTTTCCTTGAAGGCCAACAACAGGCACAGCCCCAACACGCCCGCGATTGCGGCGCGCGCAGCGGTGACAAACAACGGGTCGAAGTGCAGCACCGCCACTCGTGTAGCCGGCAGCGAACCGCTGAAAATGATCACACCAAGCAACCCGTTGATCAATCCGTTTGCAGTCCGGTCCACGCGCTGTTCCCCGTTCACGCCTCTCATGGCCCTGTAACAGCGCGGGTGCCGACTGTCTCTGTCCTTCTGCCCCGGCACCTCCGCCGGAGGAGGAGAGGCCCACTCGGCACCGATCACCAATACCGACGAGCCCTCGCGTTGAGCGCTCGTTACGGACCGGCATTCGGTGAGGGCACGAACGCCCGAAGAGCGCCTTTTTTTGCTGTCCCGGAATTTGGTCAACGCACTGTGCGCGGGCCAAATATCCGGTCCCGTTCCCAGGCGACGCGAGTGCGGTGACGTCGACACGTTTTTACAAGTGTTTTCCGGAAAAGATTCCGGATAACCCGCATGGCGAAGACCGCTCAGGTTTCCGGGAACGCAAAATGTTTGGGGTGTGTCGCAGGCGGCAACGCGGTCGTTGGCCGGCGGCCGACTGAGCCAAAGCGACTGACCCCAGCCCGGTCGCTCACCCCGCCATAAACGGCAGGTCCGTGTCGCCGGGCTTGATGCCGGATTGGGTAAGCATGCAGTGCACTTGGCCACGGTGGTGGGTCTGGTGGTTGAACATGTGCGTGACCAGTTCCCAGCGGGGTTTGGTCAGTTCGCTCTCGGTGATGCCGGAAAAGTACGTCAAGTCGCCAAGCAGCCAATCGGGCGAGAGGCCATCGGCCCAGGCGATGATCACGGCATCGAGGGCGCGGCGCTCGCGGTGCAAGTCGTCCCAGTCGAGATAGGCCAGCGCACTGTCTTTGCCGGCCTTGGCGCGCGATGGCGGCAGGCTCGGATCGAACCGATGCATCCACGCCTGATCGCCGTACATCAGGTGGCTGAGCGTGCCCTGTAGCGAGCCGAAGAACGCGCCGCGCTCACGGGTACGCTCGCTCACCGGCAGGCGCTCGGACGCGGCATAGAGGTTCTCGTTCTGCCAGCGGTTATAGCGCGCCATGCGCTGGGCGTAGGCAGGCGTGATCATGGCGGCTTTCCCTGGTTTTGACTCGGGCATTCCCGTCCGTATAGACAGTCACAGCTGTCCCCGCCAGCCAGACCCGCCCATCCCAGCCGAACGAGCGCGCACCCATGTCCACCTCCAACATGTCCCCAGCCTCCCCCTGTATCATCACCGTCGCCATCACAGGGTCGCTGCCGACCAAGGCCGACAACCCGGCCGTGCCGGTCACCATCGCGGAACAAATCGAATCGACGCACGCAGCGTTCGAGGCTGGCGCTACGCTCGCCCACTGCCACGTGCGCGACGACGCCGGCAAGCCCACCTCCGATCCCGTTCGCTTCGGCCAGCTGCTGGAAGGCTTGAAGAAGCACTGCCCCGGCATGATCGTGCAGCTCTCCACCGGCGGCCGCTCCGGCAACGGCCGCGATCGCGGCGGCATGCTGCCCTTGAAGCCCGACATGGCGTCGCTCTCCACCGGCTCCTGCAATTTCCCGACCCGCGTCTACGAAAACGCGCCCGAACTGGTCGATTGGCTGGCCGACGAAATGCTGAAATACAACGTCAAGCCAGAAGTCGAAGCCTTCGACCTGTCGATGATTTTCCAGGCCGTCGCCATGCAGAAGCGTGGCCAGATGAAAGGCCCGCTGCACGTGCAGTTCGTGATGGGCGTCAAGAATGCCATGCCCGTCGATCGCGAAACATTCGAGTACTACATCAAGACGCTGAAGCGCCTCGCGCCCGATGCCACCTGGACCGGTGCCGGTATCGGCAAGGATCAACTCGTGCTCAACGAATGGTCTCTCGAACTCGGTGGCCACTGCCGCACCGGCCTGGAGGACAACGTGCGCTGGGACAAGGCCAAGCTCGCCCCCTCCAACGCCGCCCTCGTCAAGCGCGTCGCCGACCTCTGCGCCAAATACAACCGCCGCCCCGCCACTGTGAATGAGGCCCGCGCGCTGCTGCATCTGGCGGCGTGATGGGCGCGTGCATTCGCGAACGAGCATCAAAAATTCTGTTGTCCCGGCCGGACGGAGCGAGACCCTTCCCCGGTCAAAATGAAAAGCAAATGCCGAAGTCAGCGCCCTGGCTTTAACTGGGAAAACAAAAGCGGGCGGGCCATGCTCGCGTGTACGCCGCGGCCGCCTTGGAATGCTGGACCCGGCCGCTCGCCTTAATTCCCGAGTTGCGGTGCCACACAGCGTCAAGGCCTTGAATGCATCGGCGTGCGCCCGTAGTTTGCGAGACGTTAAAGTCTGTCCGGTAGCGTCGTCGTTGCGTCTCGCCCAGAGTGGTCATGTCCGAGCATCAGAAGCATTTCCCCGAATTCTACGTGACCGCGCCCCAGGCGTGCCCGTACCTGCCCGGCAAGCAGGAGCGGAAGTTGTTCACGCACCTCACGCACGAGAAGCCGCCGGCGCTGATCGACAACCTGCTGAAAGGCGGTTTCCGCCGCAGCCAGAACATCGCCTACATGCCCTATTGCGAAGGCTGTCAGGCCTGCGTGTCGTCGCGCGTGGTGGTCGATGACTTCGAGGCCGGCCGCAGCATGCGCAAGCTTGCCGGTCTCAACAACGATATCGTCGCGCGCCGCATCCCGCCCTCGCCCACGTCCGAGCAGTACGCGCTGTTCCGCCGCTATATCGACAGCCGCCACAGCTCAGGCGGCATGGCGGACATGGACGTGCTCGACTATGCGATGATGATCGAGGACAGCATCATCGACACCTTCCTCACCGAATATCGGCTGAAGCCCGCCGGCATCTCGGCCAAGCCGACCAAACCCGAAAAGTGGCCCCTCGTTGGTCTCGCACTCTGCGACCGGCTCAGCGACGGCATCTCGATGGTCTACAGCTTCTACGATCCCGACTGCGGCGCCCGCAGCCTCGGCACCCACATGATCCTCGATCACTTGGCGTACACGCGTATGCTCGGCCTGCCGTTCCTTTATCTCGGGTACTGGATCGAAGGCTCTCGCAAAATGGCCTACAAAAAGCGCTTCCAGCCCCAGGAACACCTCACCGGCAACGGCTGGGTCAAGGCCTGAGGCGGCAGACTGGGGGCCAGCGGCCGGCACGCACACCACCCCCAACTTTGCTTTCCCGGCCGCGCAGAGCGAGAGCCGGGATCCTGACCTCCCGCACTTTCCCCTGGCACAGCGCCGCCCCGCAAGTCACGCGGCCATCACGCCATGCAGCACTTCTTGTGCTTCTTGCCGGAGCCGCAGGGGCACGGCTCGTTGCGCCCGATCTTCGGCGTCGCACGCACGTACTGCTCGACCGGCGCACCGTGGTGGTGGTGGCCGTGGTTGCAATCGGGGCCATGCACGTGGCCCAGTTCAGCATGGCCACCGTGGTCGTGATCATGGTCGCAATCGGGCCCGTGCACATGGGGTTCGGAGTGCGGCACGGTCTTGACGGTATCGGTCATGGGAGGCCCTAAAAAAAGTGAAAGTGGCGTGTTGAAGCGCACATAAGCAGAGTTGGCCGACTGTGCCAATGCGATGCGCCGACGCCAGCTGGCACCTGGCGTTACCGAGCCAGCTTATTGATCCGGTAGCGGCGGAATAGGAAGTAGAGGCCCAGAACGACAACAGTAGCCGTGGCGTGGGCCGCGCTCCAATCCACTGACAGCACCTCTGACAAGGCGGCCACGCCCGCAATCCAAACACCAATCATGACGACCACGGCGGCAGGGTGGCGCTTGCACCACTCCGTCTCGCGGCGCATCTGTGTCCAGAAGTCCGGACTCTGATCGACCAGCAGGCTGCGGTATTCCTGGAAAAAGGTCTTGGTAGAAGCGTCGCTGAGCTGGATTTTCTTTTCGACCGGGGCATTCGGACGGAGTTTGGCGGACAGCAGGTCGGCCATTTCGGCGAGCTGCTCAGGCGAGCGATAGACTTCCGGCGTGTGCAGGCTGCGGAAATTGAGCGGCAGCCGGCATTCAGCGATTTTCACGGGCAAGAGCTTTCCGGCCTCGGCCGCTGTTTCCGCCTCGCCATTGACCCAGCGGGAGGCAATCGAATTGGGCGACCACAGCACGATCACGGCGCGGGCATCGTCGATGGCCTTTTCGATTGTCGCGTTGATTGCTTCGCCGGAAACGAGCCGCCGGTCCCACCACACGTCGAGGCCGTTGGCCTCCAGCAGGACCGCAAGCTTTTTAGCAAGCTCAAGATCTTCGCGTGCGTAACTGAGGAAAACATCTGGCATCGCGGCAATCGCTTTTCAAACGCAGACGGTGAAAATGGCGGGCGCCGGGCGTCTTCCCCGTTGCCGTCGTGACGACAATAGTCTCCATTGCATGGCGCGCAAGGCGAGTGTTCCGGGCTGATGCTTGGGAACCAAGCGTCAGAGGAGCACGAGCGCACCACCCGAGAAACCGCTGTTTACTCACGCACTTTCGTTGCAAAGATGCATCTTCAAGCTTGACAGTGTCTCCCCCCGGGCGTCTTTTCGTCTCCAGACCGTGGCCGTTGCGCCTTGAGGGGCACGCCAGCCAGTAGAGCGTTGTATACAACTGAGCCCGCGGCGCTCCCGCGGGTTCAGCGATGGCTTTGCAGATCGCTGATACAGTCCTATAGTATACAGCACTGTGGTGCCCAGTCCAAGTACATGACCGTCAACAACCGATGGAGAATGCAACATACGCCGTCCAATGAAAGCCGCGCCTGAGCGCGAGCCAGCCGGTCCGCGGATCAACGAGCACATCCGCGTGCGGGAAATCCGTCTGATCGATGAAACTGGCACGAACGTCGGTGTCGTCACCACGATTGACGCGCGCACGAAGGCGCACGAGTTGGGGCTGGACCTCGTCGAGATCGTGCCTGACGGGGTGCCGCCCGTCTGCAAGATCATGGACTTCGGCAAATTCAAATTCCAGGAACAGAAGAAGCAGGCCGAGGCCCGGAAGCGGCAGAAGATCGTCGAGTTGAAAGAGATCAAGATGCGTCCCGGCATCGACGATCACGACTACGACGTCAAGATGCGCTCGGTCCGCCGCTTCTTCGAAGAAGGCGACAAGGTCAAGATCACGCTGCGCTTCCGCGGCCGTGAAATGGCGCACACCTCGCTCGGCATGGATGTGTTGAAGCGCGTCAAAGCCGACGTGGAGCCCATCGCCAAAGTCGAAAGCGAACCCCGCTTCGAAGGCCGGCAGATGATCATGATCCTCGCCCCGAAATAATCAGGGCGCATGGCTGCATGCGGCGCTCGGCGCGGCTACGGCAGCGCCTGAGAGATACTCTCACCCACTTGTTTTCCCGGAATTTTTTCGCGCTCTGAGCGCGTCAAATATCCGGGAGCCCTCTCAATCGACAGCGGTGTCGTCGCGCGCATGACGTGCGTTCGGCATTGGCCCAGAAAGATGCCGGATAACCGTCACGCCGGAGCAGTGCTCACGGTCCCGGCACCGCAAGGCGATAACGTATCCACGCACATGGGCCCCGTTCCCCGGGAGCGCCTTCGGACGCGCGTAACCACGGTCAAAACCACAAGTCTGCCC
>JANYHP010000128.1 GCA_025359005.1 Hyphomicrobiaceae bacterium
CGGCGTTTGCTCAGAATGCGCTCGTGGAATCGGAAGCTTTGACACTTGTAAACGCTGTAATAGCCAAAGCGCCAGCGTGTTTTCCGCTGCCCTTGGGACACAACGCAATTTACAACAACCCGGCCTACGACCGAGACAAGCAAAAACGAACTAATCTAAACACTCTTCTGAAAATTGGCCTAATCGATGCTGTCTACGACTCGGGTCCGGGCCAAGGCCAAGCCTACACTGAGCGAAACTTCACCGAATACTTTCCATCTTTTGAGCAAGCGGGGCAACAAACGGTTTTGATCAATGTTACGTTGAGACCGAATGTCGAAAAGGAATTAAGTAGATCTCCGGATGGTAAAGTTTGTTATGATCTGGCAAAACCCCAAGAATTGAAAGTCATTTCTCTCGACGATATTCAACTGACAGGCAAAGATGGAGTGAAATGGCGTGGGGCTGCGGTCCAATATCGCGGTGTAATAAGCATGCGCGGCTATCATAGGAAGACTTTCACCCTTACTTGCCCATCCCCGGTCGACAATGATGATTTCAAATTTCGAGTTCTATTTAGATGGAATCCGTATAAGTCCGAATGGCTATTGTTAGCCACTGATGTGGGCCGACGATGCAGGACTATTGTACAGATAGGGTTCCTCAAGCATTGAGTCGGCAATAGTCTGCCCGATCGCGCAGTCACGTCGATAGCGTCGACCCTGAGTTGTCCTAGTCAGTGCGGAAACGAAATTCCCAGGGCAATCTGATAGGAGCGAATGGCTTAAGTCGAAGTCGCAATATCTCCTAAAGGGGCGCGACCGTCCCTCAGCATGTCTTCTTGACTTGCGGCTGTCCTACCCCGGACAAGTCAACCGTGAGCTCGTTAGTGGCAAGTCGGCCATGCGTGCTCCTGGCCCATCGTGACGGGCGTCGAAAAATCATTGCCGGCGGCGCGATGGGGGCCCAAGCGGTCGCACTTGGCGAGCATCGGACGCGTTGCCGCCCCTTGCACCCTAACCCTCTCCCAGCGAAGGGCGGGGAGAGGGGATACACGTGCGCTATTTCCGAACGGGTCGAAAGCGACGGCCTCAGGCTGCAACGACGTTTCGACGGCACGGTCTGGGGCCTGTCGGCGGACGTTGGTTAGGTGACAATAGGAGTGCCACTCATGCCTGTCCCTTCGCTTCCGGCTCTTAAAAAACGCTCACCGGGCGGATTAACCGCTCCTTGGCGGCGTAATCCGCCATCGCAAGCAAAGTTGTTGCGACAGCTGGTGGCAACGGTCTCGCGTGTGACGGCGGATTACGCCTCGCTCATCCGCCCTACAGGCCAAGTTTTTTTGACAGCCGGAGACAAAGGGATAGGCATGGGTGCCACTGCTGCGGGAACGAAAATCAGGGCCGGACTTTGGTCCGGCCCCGGTGGGCGTCGTGGTGTCGATGTCGGCGCGGCGGATCAGGCGCGCTTGGCGACGTCGGTGTAGTCGCGCTTGGGGGCGCCGACGTAGAGCTGGCGTGGACGACCGATCTTCTGCTCGGGATCTTCGATCATTTCCTTCCACTGGGCGATCCAGCCGACGGTGCGGGCCACCGCAAACAGCACGGTGAACATGGACGTGGGGAAGCCCAACGCGCGCAGCACGATGCCGGAATAGAAGTCGACGTTGGGATAGAGCTTCTTTTCGATGAAGTAGTCGTCGTGCAGGGCGATCTGCTCGAGTTCCATGGCGGTTTCGAGCAGGGGATCGTTGACGCCGAGCTTGGCCAACACCTCACGACAGGTCTGCTGCATGACCTTGGCACGCGGATCGTAGTTCTTGTAGACGCGATGACCAAAGCCCATCAAGCGCTGGCCGGAGTTCTTGTCCTTGGCGCGCGCGACGAAGGCGGGGATGTTCTTCTTGTCGCCGATTTCCATCAGCATCTTGAGGGCTGCTTCGTTGGCGCCGCCGTGGGCGGGCCCCCACAGGCAGGCGATGCCGGCGGCAATGCAGGCGAACGGATTGGCGCCCGACGAGCCGGCGAGACGCACCGTGGAGGTCGACGCGTTCTGCTCGTGGTCGGCGTGCAGGATGAAGATGCGGTCGAGGGCGCGCGAGAGCACCGGGTCGACGTTGTAGGGCTCGCACGGCACGGCAAAGCACATCTGCAGGAAGTTGGACGTGTAGTCGAGCGCGTTGGACGGATAGATGAAGGGCTGGCCGATGGAATACTTGAAGGCCATGGCGGCAAGCGTCGGCATCTTGGCGATCATCCGATGCGAGGCGATCATGCGCTGCACGGGGTCGTGGATGTCGGTCGAGTCGTGATAGAAGGCCGACAACGCGCCGACCGAGCCGCACATGATCGCCATCGGATGCGCATCACGGCGGAAGCCGGAAAAGAAGCGCGTCATCTGCTCGTGCACCATCGTGTGGCGCGTGATGACGGAGCGGAACTCGTCGAACTGCTTCTGGTTGGGCAATTCGCCGTTGAGCAGCAGATGGCAGACTTCGATGTGGCTCGACTTTTCGGCGAGCTGCTCGATGGGGTAGCCGCGATAGAGCAGAACGCCCTCGTCGCCGTCGATGTAGGTGATCTTGGACGAGCAGTTGGCGGTCGAGGTGAAGCCGGGATCGTAGGTGAATACACCGGAGTTGGCGTAGACTTTGCCGATGTCGACGACGTCGGGCCCGATGGTGCCCGAGCGCACAGGCATGGTAATCTGTTTGTTGTCGACGATCAGCGTGGCGGCCTTGCTGCCGTCCTGTTGGCCAGGGGCCTTAACGATTGCGTTCATGGGCGCAGGTCCTTCGTGAAGTGTTCCGGAGGCATGCCGGTGGCGACATGCGATCCGCGCTAGAGATGGCCATCATGGCCCCGCATCGCGACGGCACGGCCAACGGGCCGCGTCCGGGATCTGGGGCGGGCCGGCTCAAGCTGCGTGGGATGAAGCACGCGTCCTGCGCGACCTGATGTTCTTGGTACGACTGCGCCGTGCAGAGCCGGGAAAACCGGCCGTGCATGACACCGCCGGATGGCCGTGTCCCAGACTCCCTGTGATCGGGCGGACATTGCTCCAGCGCGACCACGCCTAGTCTATTTGGTGCAGTGCGACAAGCTGTCCGTTCGCAGGGGGAGGCGCATCGATCGCAGGGGTGCAGCGTCTCACGCGGTGTTGATCGGGCTGTCGCCCTGCTGATCGGACGTGCAAGGCGCGTCGCGGCAGCGTAGCGTGACCAGCCGCCACACTCGATCGGGCGCTAGCCAGGGATGATGCCATGCCGCCGAAGACCCCGCCGCACGCCGCCGCTCAGCGCACGAATGCCGAGCCATCGAAGCCGACCGGACGGCACTTCTTCTTCGGGCCGGGGCCGACGAACATCCCCGACAGCGTGCTCGGCGCGATGCACCACGCGACGATGGACTTTCTGGCGCCGGAGTTCCTGGACATCCAGACCCGCGTCACGGACGGTATCAAGCGCATGCTGGGCACCACGCAGAGCCTGCTGCTGTACGCGGGCAACGGCCACGCGGCCTGGGAGGCGGCGCTGGTGAACTGCTTCTCGCCGGGCGAGACGCTGCTGGCGTTAGACTGCGGATATTTCGCCTCCGGATGGGCGCAAATGGCGCGCGACCTGGGGTTCCACGTGGAAACGCTGGCCGGCGACTGGCGCACGGGTGTGGCGGCGGCCGATCTGAAGGCGCGGCTCAAGGCGGATACCAAAGGCGCCATCAAGGGTGTGCTGGCCGTGCATAACGAGACGGCGACCGGCGTGGTGCAGCCGCTGGCCGAGTTCCGGCGGGCGCTGGATGAGACCGGCCACAAGGCGCTGCTGCTGGCGGATGCGATCTCGTCGTTCGGGTCGATCGACCTGCAGATGGACGCCTGGGGGCTCGATGTGGTGGTTTCCGGCAGCCAGAAGGGGCTGATGATGGTAACCGGCATGAGCCTCACCGGCATCAGCGGCAAAGCCCTGGCGCGGAGCAAGGCCGTGACCACGCCGCGCGGCTATTTCAAATGGGAACCGATGCTGGCGGCGGCGCCGCAGCGCTTTCCCGGAACATCGCCGGTGCACATGATTTTGGGGCTCGACGAAAGCGTCCGGCTCATCGAGGCGGAGGGGTTCGGGGCGGTGCTGGCGCGACACAAACGCTTCGGCGCGGCGACGCGCGCGGCGGTGGCGCACTGGGGCGGCAACACGCGCAGCGGCATTGCGATTTCTGGCCAGGGGTTGAGCGGGCCGGTCAAGGCGCTGGAGGTGCTGTGTACGGACACCACACGCGTGTCCGACAGCGTCACGGCGATCGTGGTGCCGGACGGCCACGACGCCAACGCGATCCGGCAGATCGCGCATACGCGCTACAATCTGGCGCTCGGCAGCGGGCTTGGGCCGCTGGCCGGCCGTGTGTTCCGCATCGGCCACCTGGGCGACCTGAACGAGCCGATGCTGCTCGGCGCGCTGGCGACCACGGAACTGGCGCTGGCGGACGCCGGTGTGCCACATAGCCCAGGCGGAGTGACGGCGGCGATTTCGGCCTTGCGGGGAGCATGACCATGACGGACACGGTGTTTGACGTGGCAGCGGCGAACGCGCTGCTGGTGGAAGGGTTCGCGCCGTGGGTGCGGGCAACCGGCATCACCACGGACGCGGTGGCGCCGGGGGCGGCGACGTTGCGCATTCCGTTCTCCGATCAGCTGTGTCGCATGGGCGGCATCATGAGCGGCCAGACCTTGGTGGCGGGCGCTGACACCGCGATGGTGATCGCGATCGCGGCACAGATGGGCGGCTTGAAAAAGGGCCTCACCACGGTGGACCTGACGATCAACTACATGCGGCCGATCACGGCGGCAGACGCCGTGCTGCG
>JANYHP010000141.1 GCA_025359005.1 Hyphomicrobiaceae bacterium
TGATGTGATCGTTGCCGGCGCCGCCATAGATGACGTCATTGCCGGTGGCGACGGCTTTCAGTGAGACGTTGTCCATCAGACCGCCAAGGCTGTCGTTTTGGCCGGCCTGCTCGCGGAATTCCAGGCGGTCCTGCCCGCCGGTCCCGGTCAGCGTCAGGTGGGCTTTCGACCAGGCCGTGGTGTTTGGATCGTAGGTGCCGACAAGCGCATTGTTCCAGTAGACCTCGATAGTGTTGGTGGCGACCGAAGTGTGCGCCCGCTGGGCGTAATCGAACGAGAAGTCGTAGTTCTTGCCCTGCTCTGTCTGCACGTCCTGCCAAAACTTGGAGAAGCGGTTGTCGCTGTCCATTTCTACGATCTTGTTACCGTCAGTCGCGTGCACGCCGAGGAAGTTCTTGCCCCACACTTCGATGGACGTGTCCGTGTGCCAGCCCCCGACGCTCTTCACTGTGCCCCAAGTGTTGGCCGCGATCGGCGCGGTTTCGAAGCTGCCGTCGATCAGCAGTTCGCGATTGCTGACGTCGTTGCCGGTGATGGTGTCGTTGCCGCCGCGGCCGTTGATTTCATCGGCGCCCGTGCGCCCAGTCAGTGTGTCGCTTGCCTGTGTACCAACAATTTTCGCCATTGCAGTTTTGCCTCAGGATTGATGGGTTGATGAACGAGCACCCCCCGAGGCGCCTCGCATGCATTCGGTTCTTGGCGGCGGCACCGGTCGTGCAGCCATGACGAATGTATAGGGCGATCATTTTAAGAAATCGGCCAGCCAAGGGTGCAAACTTATCGACAATGTCGGATCGCTTTAGGCGTACTTTACGCGTGCGCCTTTCACGGTTGTGAAACCCTGTCGTTTCGGGATTTCGCGGAGCACGGCGCAACACGCGGTAATTACCTAAAATTGGCATCGAATTTCCGCGCGGCAATTACGAGGTAGCAAGCGCGCTGCTATAGACTGGCTGTGTAACCAACGGTTTTTCCGTGAGCGAACGATGACTTTTGAAGACGGGCTTTTGCAGGATTTGGCCCAAGCGGCAGCGTTCGGGCGCTGGCAGGGCGGTGACACCACGTCCGCCGCACCCAGGCGAATGGCGCCGGACAATCTCCGTCAGTTGGCCTTGATGCGTTCGGAGCTCCTGCAGGTTGGGGCGGTTGCCAGCATCGTCGCCAGCGCCGCCAATCGAAAATTCCGCATTCCGGCGAGCGCGAGCGCACTGGACGAGTTCGAGACATTCCGTCCGGCGTTTGCCGGCGCTGGCGTGGCCCGCGCGGAGCATCTTGCGGCGCTGGCCGAGTTCTTCACCCTGGCACAACTGTGGCAGCTGCTGACGGCGCAGTTGTCGTTTGCCGTTGCGCTCACCAGCGGGGTTTTGCGCAGCGGCACCGCGCGGCAAGACCTCGACGCCGACGAAATTGTCGCCGATGCGTGGCAACGCGTGCTCAAGGCGATGTTGTCCCTGCATACCCACATTGCCGCGGTGATGGCAGATGAAGGGTTGGTCTGTGATCGAGATGTCGAGGGGCCTGCGCTCGGGTTGTTGCAGGCGGCCTCGCTAGGCGAATGGCCTTGCTTCGACGCAACAGGACGGTTGTCAGTGGCAGGTTGGGCGGAGCGGCGGGTCGCGGTGCGTCGTGCAGTGACGATGCCGATCGCCATCGAGTTGGCAGGGCGACGCCATCCCGCTCTGCTGCGTGACGTCTCGGGAGGCGGCCTTGGCGCCGAGCTGGATGTGCTTATTCCCGAGCGATCGAACGTCGTCATCCATTGCGGCGGTGGTCGGAGCCTGACAGGACAAGTCGGTTGGGCAAAAGGGCGGCGCATCGGCATCGCATTGGCGGTGCGGCTGTCCGACGACGATCCTCTGCTTAACGCTGCTCCGCCGGCTGGCTCCGCACGCGCTCGCGATGCCACGCATAAATCCCTGAGCCGATGATGATCGCCGCGCCCGCGAAGGTCCAGCGATCGGGAATGTCACCGAAGAAGCCGTAGCCGACGATCACGGCCCACACGAACAGCGTGTAGTTGAACGGCTGCAGGCGCGAAGGCTGCGTCATGCCAAGCGCCCGGATAAAGGCGATGTGCGACAGACTGCCGAGCAGCGCGATAGCGCCCAGCATCAGCCATTCGCGCGGATCAGGCCAGACCCACACCGCGGGACCGACGAGACTAGTGAGGAGAAAGCCGACGCCGCCCGTCCACAACGCCGTCGTCTCTGCGCGGTCAACGCGCGCGCACAGTCGCACCATGATCTGATAGGCCGCCCACATCGCCGCGCCCAGCAGCGCGATCAGCACCGGCGGCTCGATCTGGGCAAATCCTGGACGGATGATCAGCAGCACGCCGACAAAACCCACTAGCACCGCACTCCAGCGCCGCCAGCCGACCTGTTCGCCAAGCAGCGGCACCGACAGCGCCACCACCAGCAAGGGCGCGGCGGCATTGACTGCGTGCACGTCGCCGATAGGCATCAACTTGAAGGCAAGCATGAACACGCCGCTCTCGATGGCGAGCAAGGCGGCGCGCACAAACTGCAGGCCTGGACGATTGGAGCGCGCAAGCACGCGCAGCGGTTGTCCCTGCGCCAGCATCATCGCAATCACCAGAGTGGAAAACACAATGTTACGGACCCACAGGATCTGCGGGATGGGGATCGTTTGCGACAGGAACTTGGTCAGGCCGTCCATAACGGCGAAAGCGAACATCACCGCCAGCACGAGGGCCATGGCGACGGAAGGGCGGGAGGCAGCGCGCGGCGCGGCGTCGGTGACGGAGGTCTTCATGGTCGCGCCTCTAGCTGATTTGGCAGCGGTACGATACCCGCGCGAACAAGAGGACGGCCATGCTCAGGCAAGCGCTTGCGAGCGGATGCGCTTGACGCCGGCCTTGGCCATCGCAGCCCACGCTTTGGCGAGCGAGCCGTTGGTGTCGATGCCGCGGCAGGCATCCTCGATCACAGTGGCAGCAAGACCCAGCTTGCGGGCATCCATGGCCGTCCAGCCAACGCAGAAATCGGTGGCGAGGCCGACGACGTAAACCGTCTTGATGCCGCGCGCCTTGAGATAGCCGTCGAGGCCCGTTTTGGTTTTGCCGTCCGCTTCGATGAAGGCTGAATAGCTGTCGACCTTGGGATTGAAGTCCTTGCGGATGACGAGCTGTGCATGTGCGATTTTTACGTCTTTGTGGATTGCGGCGCCCTCGGTGCTTTGCACACAATGGTCTGGCCACAGCACTTGTTTGCCGTAGGGCAGGGTCATGCTCTCGAATGGCTTTCTGCCTGAATGCTGCGAGGCGAAGGAGACGTGATCGGCAGTGTGCCAGTCCTGCGTCAGCACCACAGTGCGAAACTTGGTGGCGATCGCGGTGATCAGCGGGATAACGGCGTCGCCGTCGGCCACCGCCAGACTGCCGCCCGGCGCAAAGAAGTTCTGCATGTAGACGACGATCAGCGCTGATGTTGCGTCCGGCGCGAGCTTGCCTGCGGCGAACGACGACGCTGGGCTCGCGACTGCAGCGCAAGTTGCCGTAGTAAAGCCGCGTCGTGACAGGAATGCCATCTGTGCATCCGAAAGCGAACCGTTTCGCATCGTCAACATAACGCTTCTGGCGCGCGTTGAGTATTCAGCGGTGCGGCGCTTCAGGTCCGGTTGCCGCGCAAGTCCGCTTCGGGGTTGGCGCTGATCTTGTGGATCGACACGTCGGCGCCGGCATATTCGGCCTCGGGCGACAGGCGGAACCCGAGATAGGTGTCAGCCAGCGTATAAACCACGGTGCCGGCGAGAAATCCGAAGCCCGCGCCCATCACGCTGCCGACCAGCTGCGACGTGAACGTCACCCCGCCGGTGCCGCCGAGCGCGGTTTGCCCGAAGATGCCGCAGGCGATGCCGCCCCACAGCCCGCACAGCCCGTGCAACGCCCACACGCCGAGCACGTCGTCGATTTTCATGCGCTCGGTTGAACGCTGGAACATTTCGACGAAGATGGCGCCAGCGACCGCGCCCACCATGAGAGCGCCGAGCGGGTGCATGATGTCGGAGCCGGCGCAGACCGCAACCAGCCCGGCAAGGGCGCCGTTGTGGACGAAGCCCGGGTCGTTCTTGCCGAAATAGAGCGCCGAGAGAATGCCCCCGCACATGGCGAGCAGCGAATTGATGGCGACGAGCCCGGACACCGACTTCAGGCTTTGCGCGCTCATTACGTTGAAGCCGAACCAGCCGATGCACAGCATCCACGAGCCCATCGCCAGCCACGGCAGCGATGACGGCGCGGTGGCATGCGGACGGCTGCCGTCGTAGCGGCCGAGGCGGGGGCCGAGAATGCGGATGGCGGCGAGCGCGACCCAGCCACCGAAGGCATGCACCACAATCGAGCCGGCAAAATCCTTGAATTCGGCGCCGAGCAGCCCCGCGAACAGGCGCTCTTGCATGCCAAAGTTCTTGTTCCACGCAGCCCCCTCGAGCAGCGGATAGGCGAACCCGACGATCAGCGCAGTGGCCAGCGTCTGGGCCGGGAAATTGGCGCGCTCGGCGATCCCGCCGGAGACGATGGCCGGCACCGCCGCGGCGAACGCGCACAGAAAGAAGAATTTGACCAGCGTCGCGCCCTGCGGATCAAAGCCCGCCGCGCCACCCGACAGAACCGCCGCGCTGTGGAAAAAGTGGACGCCGTAGGCCAGGTAGTAGCCGATGATAAAGTAGGCCAGGGTTGAGACGGCGAAGTCGACCAGGATTTTGACCAATGCGTTGACTTGGTTTTTGTGCCGGACCGTGCCGACTTCCAGGAAGGCGAAGCCCCCGTGCATCGAAAAGACGAGGATCGCGCCCATCAGCAGAAAGAAAACGTCCGCGCCGTGCTGCACTTGTTCCATTAAATCCCCGCCGTTTCGCCTTATTTTTGAGCTTGGCGGCGTTTATTTCATCGAGTAGGGCCGCGCAATGCTCATTCATTGAGCAACTGGTTAACGGAGCACAGATCTCGCTTGGCGTGACGTTTTCCCCACGTGCCTGGGCCTTGCCTCTCGTGTCCGCAGGCAGGCTGGCTTATGGGTACGCCGTTCTGGATCAAGCGAAGGCGCGTCATGCCGCTGCACATCGTCAAGCTCTGCGTCGGCGCCGCCTCGATCGAGGACCTCGCGGACTGGCAGGCCGGCCGCCTCGCCGAGCAGAAGCGCCTCGGCGTCAAGAAGCCCCAGATTTTTCATACAACCTTCCAAAGCCCCAAGCGGCAGGCGGATGTGCTGGACGGCGGCTCGCTCTATTGGGTCATCAAAGGGCTGATCAGCGTGCGCCAGCGTTTGGTCGGTTTCGGCGAAGGCCAAAAGGACAACGGCAAGCCGGCCTGCCTCTTGCTGCTCGACCGCCAGTTGGTGCCGGTGCGCCCGACCCCGCGCCGCCCTTTCCAGGGCTGGCGCTACCTCGACGCCGACGACGCCCCGCCGGACCTGAAGGGCGGCGCCCGCGATACGGTCGCCGAGATGCCAGCCGCAATGCGCAAGGAACTGGCCGGGCTGGGGCTGCTATAGCCCGGGGCTGGGCCTGCTACAGCCCATGTGGCCGCCGGCCTCTCAACGCTGACAGGCAGCCGGCCAACGTCAGTCAGCGCCAACGCAAGTCCTTTTGCCTGTTGATCCTCGCAGCCAGCCCGGATATAGGGCAGCGATTGGCCATTGTTGTGCGGCGGGTGTGGGCGGGTCGCCGTCGGCGCCGGACCTCAAACACACCAACGGGGACTTGTGATCGTGGCCCGCCGGGTCGCAGCAAGACTCTGATTGTAAACGGACTATAGTTGCGCGCGGGCGTGGCGGAATTGGTAGACGCACTGGATTTAGGTTCCAGCGACGCAAGTCGTGGGGGTTCAAGTCCCTTCGCCCGCACCAGAATTTAGACGTACCGCGCGTCGTTAGCGCGCGTCACCGTCGCAATCTAACGGTCTCCATCGTCACGTCCCTCCCTAGTCACGTCTCATCGGGTCTCATCGGTCATGCAGGTCACTGAAACATCATCCACTGGCTTGAAGCGCGAGCTGAAGGTCGTCGTCGGCAAGGACGAGCTTGAAAAGCGCTTCGTCACTCGATTGGAAGGGTTTCGCGAACAGGCGCAGCTCAAGGGCTTCCGCAAAGGCAAGGTGCCGACAGCGCATTTGAAAAAGCTCTACGGCCGCTCGATCATGGGTGAAGTGCTGCAGGAAACGCTGGACGAGACGAGCCGTCAGGCTCTCGTCGACCGCAAGGAGCGGCCGGCCATGCAGCCCAAGGTGGACCTGACCGAAGACCGGACGCAGATCGAACAGGTGATCGACGGCAAGTCGGACCTGACATACTCGATGTCGTTTGAAGTGCTGCCGCAGATCACGATCGGTGACTTGTCCGCCATTGCCGTCGAGCGCGAAGTGGCCGCCGTTGAGGCGGCTGAGATCGACAAGGGCGTCCAGGAACTGCTCGACCGTTCTACGTCGTACGAGGATGAAGACGGCCGCGTTGCCGGCGAGGGTGATCGCGTCACCATCGATTTCGTCGGTGCCATCGACGGCGTCGAATTCGAAGGCGGCAAGGGCGAGGCGATGAACGTCGTGATCGGCGCCGGCGGTTTCATCCCAGGCTTCGAAGAGGGCCTGAAGGGCTGCAAAGCCGGCGATGCCAAGACCATCGACGCCAACTTCCCCGAGGGATATCCGGCGGAAAAGCTGGCCGGCAAAACCGCGAATTTCGCAACCACTGTGAAGGCGGTTGGCGTAGCGAAGAAGGCGGAGCCCAACGACGACTTCGCCAAGACGCTGGGCATCGACAGCATCGACAAGCTGCGTGACCTCATCAAGGCGCAGATCCAGCAGCAGCACGACCAGCTCTCGCGCGTGCGTGTCAAGCGCCAGTTGCTCGACGCGCTCGACAAGGTGCATACGTTCGAACTGCCGGAAGCCCTGGTGCGGACCGAGTTCGACAACATCTGGGCACAGGTGACGTCTGGCCTCGAGCAGGCGAAAAAGACGTTCGCCGACGAAGGCAAGACCGAAGAGAGCGCCCGGGCCGAATACACCAAGATCGCCGAGCGTCGCGTGCGCCTCGGCCTCGTCATCGGCCAGATCGGCGACGAGCAGAAAATGACGGTCGCCGAAGATGAACTGCGCCGTGCCTTGATCGAACGCGCGCGCGCCTATCCTGGCCAGGAAAAGATGGTCTATGAATACTACCAGAAGAACCCCTCGGCGCTTACCGAACTGCGCGCGCCGATCTTTGAAGAGAAG
>JANYHP010000156.1 GCA_025359005.1 Hyphomicrobiaceae bacterium
CACGCCACCAGGGACGGAACGAGCGCCGTCGGGTGTGGCGTCGCTCACCGTCGATATCGGCGCACGGGTGGCGACGGGAACCGAGATTTCAACGGGCGGGCGATTGCCGAGGCGCAGGGTGACGATGCCACTGCGCCCACCGGCGGGCGCTGCCATCGGCGGCACGGCATCGCCGAGCCTGCTTCGGGCGTTGGCGGCACGCGCCTGCACCGATAAGAGGGTTGCCGGCGGCGTGTGCACGACTGGCGGCGTGCCGACCTCAATCATCGCGGCGCGCGGGCCAGTTGCAGGCCCACCGGCAGCGCCGCCGGTCATCACACGTGGCCGGGCCGTTGCCTCGCGATCGTGCGGCTTGCCAGTGCGGCCGGCGCGCTTGGCGGCCTTGCGGGCGGCGAGTTCTGCGTCAGCCGCGGCTTTCACGGCCAGCGCCGCGTCGCGCCGGGCTTTGGCCTGGGATGCCTTCTGCTGGATTTCCAGGCGTGTCGCTTCGCCTATCTTGGCCTTGAGTTGGCCAAGGTCGCGGGCGGCGACTTGGTTGCCCTTCTGTGCGGCGTCGGCCAAGGCGTAGGCTTTGTGCCGATCGACGGCGGCATCCTCCCACGGGTGCGCACGACACTTGCAGGCGCTGTCGTACTTGGTGCGGAACAGGAACGCCGTCTGCAACTTTTTGTAGGGCTTGCCGTCGAGATCTTCCATCTCGCTGATTTCGCCGCCGGGGTTGCGATAGGTGAAAAGTTTAGCCTCCTCCGGGCCGCCGCAGTTGCGCGCGCAGAGTGCCGCATCCTTGTCGAAATTGTCCTTGGTGGTGGCAAAACTGACGGGGAAGAAAAACCCGTCGCACAGCCGCACGCACATCGTGCGATAGGTCGAGCCGCCCTTCGAACCGTCGTCATCATCGTCGTCCGACGAGCGCGCCGGACGGCTGGACCGCTGGGGCCAGGGCAGCGATACGTCCTGGCGGTTCGACGCCGAGCCGGGTTGCGTCTTGAGAAGGCCGCTGCCGCCCTGCCAGCCGCCGGACCCGGACGATCCGCCGGACTTGCGATTGGCCCAGAAGGACGGGCTGCGGAGCTGCTCGTTCCAGCTGTCTTGCGTGGGTATCCATTGGCCCTTCGGGCCGCGCGCTGCAGGCCCGGCAGCAACCGCTGCGACCTGGATTGGGGCGGGCACCGAACGGGGAGCCGGACGCAGCGGCCCGATTGCGACGCCGAGCACCGTCAAGGCCAGCCATACACAGGCCCAATCGAGCGGACGCCACACCGAGCGCGGCCACGGCACGCGGCGGGCTACCACCAAGCCCTGCGCGGCTCCGACGACACTTTTGAACGCAACTGACACGAACACAACTGACATGGGCATTTCCAACAGTAGTCCCACCGGGGGGTGACGCACCAACCACGCGGCCGGCCCCTGCGAACCAGCCAGCTCCCCTCCCAAGGGCGTCAGTGGTTACTACCGCATGCAACCTGTGGTGCCAATGTGACATCACAAAAGGAGGTGAACGGTGCAGTTGCCCGCCACCCGCACCGCCAAGTTCAGCCGCGCACCCGCATCCGGCCGCCGGACGGCGCGGCCCCGGTCAGCGCGGCGCCATGCGGAGCGAGCCGTCGATGCGGATCGCTTCGCCGTTAAGCATACTGTTTTCGCAGATATGGCATGCGAGGCTTGCATACTCGGACGGTTGCCCGAGCCGCGACGGGAACGGAATGGAGGCCTCAAGCGCGCGGCGCGCCTCCTCTGGCAGGGAGCCCAGCAGGGGTGTCTGGAACAGCCCCGGCAGGATCGTGCACACCCGGATGCCCGATTGCGCCAGGTCGCGGGCGATAGGCAGCGTCATGCCGAGCACGCCACCTTTGGAGGCGGCATAGGCCACCTGGCCGATCTGGCCGTCGGTGGCCGCGATCGAGGCGGTATTGACGATAACGCCGCGCTCGCCGTCCGCGGTAATCGGCACCAGCGCCTGCATGCCGGCGGCGGCGCGCGAAATCATCAGGAACGTGCCGATCAGGTTGACTTGTATGACCCGGGCGTAGCTCGCCAGATCGTGCGGCTCGATTTTGCCGGTTTCCTTGTCCTTGCGCGTGATGCGCTTGGCGATGCCGATACCGGCGCAATTGATCACCACGCGCTCAGCACCGAGATCGGCGCGGGCGGCCGCGAACGCCGCGTCCACGCTGGCTTCGTTCCCGACGTCGCACTTGTAGAATTTGGCGCCGATCTTGGCCGCGTGCGCGACGCCGGCCGCCTCGTTCAAATCGAAGATCGCGACCTTGACGCCGCGCGCCGCCAGCGCTTCCGACGTGGCCCCGCCGAGCCCCGATGCGCCGCCGGATACGATGGCCGTGATGTCAGAACCGAGTTTCATGAGGCGCCTCCGAAGGGTGGGGTGTTTGCAAGGAGCAGCGATGCCAGGCCGGTGGACGACCGGCCGCCAGCATTGCACGGCCCGGGCTATCATGCTCCGGTGGCCGCTGAAACCAACGAGACCGTGCAGGCCCCCACCGAACTTCGAAAGCCCGACCAATGTCGCACGCAATGCCCCCGGCCCTGCCGCGCAATCTTATCGACCTGTTTTCCGACACCATGACACGGCCCTCGGCGGGCATGCGCAAAGCCATGGCCGAAGCGGAAGTGGGCGACGAGCAGCGCGGCGAGGACCCGACCACCCGCGCGCTCGAAGAGCGGGTGGCGGGCCTGCTGGGCAAGGAGGCCGCGGTGTTCCTGCCGTCGGGTACGATGTGCAATCAGATCGCCTTGGCCGTGCACTGCCGGTCGGGCGACGAGATCATCGCGTCGGACAATTCGCACATCTGCGCGATGGAGGGTGCGGGAGCATCGGCGGTGGCCGGCGCCCAAATAAGAACTGTCCCCCACGACCGCGGGCTCTTCTCCGGTGCAGCCGTCCAGGACGCCTTGCGCGATCCGACCTGGCGACAGGCCCCGCGCTCGCGGCTGGTCGTTGTCGAGCAGACGATGAATTACGGCGGCGGCGCCGTCTGGTCGCTCGATCAGATCGACGACGTTGCGCGGGTCGCAAAGGCCCATAAGCTGGCCCTGCACATGGATGGCGCCCGGCTGCCCAATGCCGTCGTGGCATCGGGCATTTCGGCGCAAAGCATGTGCGCGGTGTTCGACAGCACCTGGTTTGATCTCTCCAAGGGGCTCGGCTGTCCGGTGGGCGGGGTGCTGGCCGGATCGAATGACTTCATCAACGAGGCGTGGCGGTGGAAGCACCGCTTGGGCGGCGCGCTCAGGCAGTCGGGCATTCTGGCGGCTGCGGGGCTTTATGCGCTGGATCACAATTGGACCCGCCTCGCCGAGGACCACGAAAATGCGGCCCGGTTTGCGACCATGGCGGGCGGCATCAAAGGCATCAGGCTGGTCTACCCCAAGACCGACACCAACATCGTGTTCCTCGACGTATCCGGCACCGGCAGAAGTGCGCAGGCGATCTCGGACGCGGTGCTGGCCCAGGGCGTCCGCATCGGCGCCATGGGGCCGATGCTGCTGCGCGCGGTCACGCATCTGGACGTGTCGCGGGCGGGCGTGGAGGCAGCAGGCGTAGCGCTTTCCAAGGCGCTGGCCGACTGAAGCCGGGCCGCCGTCACGCAGATGTCGACCATAGAAGAACTCTAACACACTTCCAT
>JANYHP010000186.1 GCA_025359005.1 Hyphomicrobiaceae bacterium
TCAGGCCGCGCCGCGCACGCCCCTCGACACCACCTTCATCCTGCGTCGCGACCGGACGGAGCCGGCCGGCGCCGATGCACTCGTGCTGGCCCACGCCGCAACGCTGGTCGCGCCGCGCTCGGGCCTGGCGCTCGACTGCTGGACGACCGAGCCGGCGCTCCAGGTCTATGACGGCCACAAGCTTGCCGTGGCCGTGCCGGGCCTCCATGATGGGCGGTACGGTGCCTGCGCCGGCATCGCGCTCGAACCCCTGCACGTTCCAGACAGCCCCAATCTACCGCATTTTCCGACAACCATCCTGCGCCCTGGCGCCGTCTATCGCCAACGCACCGAATACCGTTTCCGGGAGGCCCGGAGCGAAGACGTTTGACCCGGGAAAAACGACACCGCCGCGAAGCCTCAGCCCGCAGCCCAGTCGCGCACGCGGACTAGAAACGCCATGCAGGTCTCAAGCTCGGCCGCTTCGATGAACTCGTTGGGCTGATGGGCCTGTGCGATATGGCCGGGGCCGCAGACAATGGCCGAGCAGCCCGCCGCCTGGAAGTGACTGGCCTCGGTGCCATAGGGAACCGTGTGCGTCGCGTTTTGCCCGGCGAGCTTCAGGGCCAGTGAAGCAGCCGGCGAACCTTCGCCCGATGAGAACGCCGGCAGCAGCCCCAGCAACTCGGTGGTGATTGAGCACTCCGCGTGCACCGCCCGCATGGCCGGCAAGATCTCGCGTTCGGCGAAGGCGTTGAACTCGGCGATGATCGCTTGGATATCGACGCCGGGCGTCAGTCGCACGCCCCACTGGAAGGCGCACAGCGGGGGGATGATGTTGTGTGCGATGCCACCCTCGATGAAGGCGACTGTGAAGGTCGGATACGGTGGATCGAAGCGCGGTGCGGGGTGCGTACCTTTCATGCGCGCTTCCATGCGGCGCAGTTCGGCGATCAGGTCGGTGGCCGCGAAGATGGCGCTGACGCCGATAGCGGGCGTCGATGAATGCGCGTCTTTGCCGACCACCGTGGTTCGCAGCCGCGCGCCGCCCTTATGGCCGTCGACCACCGTCATCAAGCTCGGTTCGCCGACCAGCACGATCTCCGGCTTCGGCAAACTCTTGCCGAACTCGGCGACCATGGGCAGCACGCCGGTGCAGCCGACTTCTTCGTCGTAGGAAAAAATCAGATGGATCGGCGTCTGCAGGGCCCGCGCCTGGAACACCGGCACTGACGCCAGCATGCACGCCAGATACCCTTTCATATCCGTTGTGCCGCGGCCATAGAGGCGCGTGCCCCTCTCGACCAGCGTGAACGGATCGGTGTCCCAGGGCTGGCCGGTGGTCGGCACCACGTCCATATGCCCCGACAGCCCGATCCCGCCCCGATCCATTGGCCCGATGGTCGCAAACAGATTGGCATGGATGCCGTTCTCGGCGGGCAGCAGGTGGCTCTCGACGCCATAGCCCGCCAGATAGTCGCGGATCCACAGAGCCATGGGAATGTTGGTCTTGTGGCTGGTGGTGTCGAAAGCGACGAGGGTTGCGAGGATGTCCTTGGCGCTCATGGCGGTGGGCGTGGTCTTAGGCGTACGTGGGGCCGGCATGCCGGGCATCCTGGGTTGGCGCAGGCGGTTCCGGAGGAAGCGCGCGCTGGGGCTATACCGAAGGTTCGACGAGTTCGCCGGCAACGTCAATTGCCTTGAACCGTCACGGGAGGAGCGGGCGCCGCGTGCCTAACCAAGTCTCAGTCGCGTCGCGGATAGGAATTGGTACGGCGGAATGGGCAGATTGGTCGCTGCCGGACCGCCAACGACGCGGCCGGAGGTGTCGAAGCGGGCGGCATGGCAGGCGCAGAAAAACGCGGCTCCTTCGGCTCGAATGTGCGCCGGTGGATTGGGTGTCAGCACGCAGCCCAAATGCGTACAGATGCCAACGACAAGCAGCCATTGGGCATGGTCTTCCACCGTGCGATTGGCATCGAGCGCCAACGCCGTCGTGGGGTGCGCCGGATTGCGGGCGAGGCTATCATGCAGGCGTTCGACGCCCACCGCACGCATGGCGGCGATCTCCTCCACGGTGCGATGACGGATGAAGACCGGCTTACCCTGCCATTGCACGGTGATCGTTTGACCCGCAGCGATCGGCGTGAGATCCACCTCCACTCCCGCGCGTGGCTCTGTGCCTTGATGAGGATTGGCCTGATCGAAAAACGGCCACAGGCTGAGCGCTGCGCCGACGCCGCCGAAAGTCAGCGCCGCGATTGTGACGACGTCGCGCCGGTCAGGTCCTCGCTCATGGCCGTCGGCGCTCACGGGGGGGCGCGCCTCAGTTCATGACGCGGCGCGCGCCCGGGCTGTCGAGGGAGAAAGCCGGTACCGCCACATCGATCATCTCGCCGTCGTCGGTGGTCATCTGGAAACTGCCGACCATGATGCCGGACGGCGTGGTCAGCGGGCAGCCAGACGTGTAGCGGAACTGTTCACCGGGTTTCAGGGTCGGTGTCTGGCCGACCACCCCGGGGCCGCGCACTTCCTCTATTTTGCCCGTCTCGTCGGTAATCTGCCAGACGCGGGAGCGCAGGCGCACGGTCTCCCGGCCCTCGTTCTCGATGTCGATGGTATAGGCCCAGAAATAGCGGCTCTCGTCCGGGTCCGACTCGTCCGTGAGATACTGCGGTTGCACGCTCACGCGGATGCCGCGCGTAACGGCCACATAGTTGGGTGTCGACATGAGGCGCGTCTCGCTTGGCTGCGTGCAGGCTTGGGCACGCAACTGTAGAACCGGCGCCGCAGCGGTCAACCCCGATGCAACGGCACGGCCGAATTGCCCGGCGGAGGCAACCGCGCTTGACAGTCCAGCACCCACTGGCGTCGAAGGATAGCCAACCATCGGGGCAATGAAAGAGGGGGCGGACACCCGATCCACCCCCGAAAATAATCGTCCAATGGATGTGTCTGCTGCTCAGTTCGCCGCGAAGCAATAGAGCAGGCCGGCGCCACCGGTTTTCTTCAGCGCGTCCTGGCTGCAGCCGCCGGAGCCGTGCGAGGAATTCCACGACGTCATGTGGCGCGTGTCCTTGAGGCCGATGCGATCGCTGTGGCCGACGATCGCTGACCCGTCACCGTTCTTGGTCCAGTTGCCGCACGTCGTGTCGCCTCCGGCTGTGGAGAAGCGGCCGTCCGGGTCGGAGCCGGTCAGGACGTCGTGGGTGTTGACGGCATCGCCGCGGCCGGCGACGATTTCGCCTTTCTCAGTCAAGGCAGCCGCCTTGGTCAGCTTGTTTGCTGCGCTGTGCAACTCGTCGACGGACGCAGCAATGATCTGGCCCTTGGCGTTCTGCCAAGGCCCTTTCCCGATGCGATCGCGCGCATTCACGCCCGCGTCGCCGGCGGGCATTGCCGTGCTGAGATAAGCCTTCCAGTTGATGGCCGTCGCCCCTGCTGCCTTGGCCAGCGCTGCGCAATGGGCATCCGCGCCTTCGAGGCCGCCGTAGTTGGCGCCGTCGCCCTTGCCCGTGCTGGTGACAAAGAACGTCATCCCGGCTTGCTGGGCCGAGGCGATGGTCGGGGCGAAAAACGTGACCACCGCAACGGCGAGTGGCAGTGCTGCGAGAGACAAACGACGCATGCGTGACCTCCGATTTTTTTAATCATGCCTTTAGGCTATCATCAGGCAGGAAGGCGTCGTTGTAACGAACGATCACAACAGCGTGAAAGTGCAGCTGCGTTGGCTGTGGCGTAGCGTAAGAATACTGGAGCGTGTATGCCCCATCATCGCCAGCCTCGACCCGCGCGCTGCGCTTATGAATGCGCATGCCGCAGAGACTGCCCCACACCTGCATTGAATGCGGTAGCGCATTTTTCCCACCCGCTCGGCGATGACTGAATTGTGCGCGGAGTGCGCCCATCGGCTCTATGGTAATCCCGCGTGTGTCCACGCATTTGTGGAGGGGCGCTGCACGCATTGCGGTTGGGATGGCTCGCAATCCAATGTTACCGTTGCGTTGCGCGAAAAGCCTGGCTGACGCCGTTAACTCCGCCCGTTCGTCCAGCCGTCAATGAGGTTGAGCGACAGCAAGCGTTCGCTCGTCAGTCCGATCGTGCCCGACTGGGGCCGCAGATGAGCGCGAAACGCCTCGAGTTCGGCCCGCTCGGCTGCCAGCACGGCCACAGCCTCCGCGCGCGTCACAGCCTTGAAGCGCAGCGTCGTGCCCGGTCGCATCTGTGCAAGGCGGCCGAGGTCCGCCGTGATCACGGTGGCAATCTTGGGATAGCCTCCCGTCGTCTGTCGGTCCGCCAGCAGGATCAAGGGTTCGCCCATGCCTGGCACCTGGATCGATCCGGTTGCGATGCCGTCAGAGACGATGTTGTAGCCTTTGGGGCCATGCTCGATCTTTGGTCCCGTCAGCCGGAAGCCCATGCGATCAGCCTGTGGCGATACGGTGTAGGGTTCGCCGAGGAATGTGGCGAGGCCAGCGGCTGAGAAGTAGTCGTCCTGGGGACCTAGCATGACCCGCACGGGCCCGTCTGTCGCGCCAAGGCTGTGTGCAGGGCCTAGTTCCTGGTCGCTGCCGGCCGGGTTGGTGCTCCTGCACGGCAGCCTGTCGCCGCTCCGCAAGTTGCGACCGGCAATACCGCCGATACCGGCGCGCATATGCGTTGCCACGGCGCCGAGATCGGCGGGCACGTCGAGCCCGCCGGCGATCGCGAGATACATGAACAGTCCGTCGCGGGCCGCCCCGATATCGATTTTGGCGCCCTCGTCGGCCGTGCCCGACCATAGGGGTGGGATCGGCCGTCCATCGATCTTCAGGTCGGCCGCTGCACCGGCCAGCGCGACGCGGACAGACCCGCCCTCGACCCTGAAACGCCCGCCCGCCAGCGCGAACTCAATCGCGCCGGTCTCTGGAGCATTGCCCACCAGCAGGTTGGCGCGGGCCATCGCAGTGCGGTCCATGGCGCCGGCCGGACCCAGACCGAAGCGCTGCCAGCCAAAACGGCCGCCATCCTGCAGCGTCGTGCCGGGGCCGCACCGCTCGACGATGAGTTGCGTCATGCCCGTACCACTTCTGCGATCGGTTCCCCCGCCCGCGCCGCCGCCTCCAGCGCCGGCCACTTGTCAGCCCCGATTGGCTCGAACGTGATCTCGTCGCCAGGCGCGAACAACACTGGCGGGTTGCGCCGCGCCATGAACGTGATGGCCGGCGTGCGCCCAAGCAGATGCCAGCCCGACGGCATTTCCTGTCCCGCCACCAGCGCCTGGATGCCCCCGATCGAGACCGAGCCTGCCGGTGTTTTCGTTCGGGGATCGAGGCGTCGTGGCGTCGCGATCGTCGGGTCGAGCCCACCGAGATAGGTAAATCCCGGCATGAAGCCGATCATATAGACGCGGTATACGGCGGCGGCGTGCCGCTCGATGACTTGCGCCGGCGTGAGACTGTGGCGCGCCGCCACGTCATCCAGGTCGATGCCGAACGCGCCGCCATACACCACCGGCACGCGCCAGCGCTTTGCCGCGATCGTGGCGTCCGCCAGCGCCGGCAGCACCGCGATCACCCAGGCCTCGAACCCGGCGCGATCGAAGGCGAAGGGGTCCACCTGCACCATCAGCGATCGATAGGTTGGTACGGTCTCCACGACGCCAGCGAGCGTCGCCGATTGCAGGCGTGCGTCCAGCGCCAGCACGCGGGCGTTGATTGCCGCATCGATGCCGTCGCCGAACTCGACCACCACCGCGCTGTCACCGGCGTCCAGAAAGCGAATTGGCTGCACCTTTGATGTAAGGAAGGTTGACGGATTGGTCGCCGGCTCTGGAGGAGCGGCCATGACGACCGGTGGCTTGCCCGCGGCGTCCGAATGTGGTGCGAAAGAGGGCTCGCGCCTCCATCGCTGCCACCAGGATCGTCGCTTCATGTCTGTCATCACCCCTGCCCCTTTCACCACACGTGTCGAAATCGACGGCACGTTTGGCGTGTGTACCTCGACGCACTGGATCGCGACCGCGGTCGGCATGTCAATCCTGGAACGCGGCGGCAACGCTTTCGACGCGGGCGTGGCGGTGGCATTTACGCTGCAAGTCGTCGAACCGCATCTGTGCGGCCCCGGTGGCGACGTGCCGGTCATGGTGCATCGCGCTGGCAGCGACGGTCCGAAGGTCATCTGCGGCCAGGGACCCGCCCCGGCCGCCGCTTCAATCGCCCACTATCGCGGGCACCTGGGGCTCGACATCGTGCCGGGCACAGGATTGCTCGCTGCCTGCATCCCCGGCACGTTCGAAACCTACATGCTGATCCTGCGCGACTACGGCACGATGCGGCTGCGCGATGTGCTTGAACCGGCCATCGGCTATGCAACGCACGGCCATCCTCTGGTCGAGCGGGCGGTGGCGACGATCGAGACCGTGCAGGATCTGTTCCGCGAGCATTGGCCGACGTCAGCGGCGCTCTATCTTCCCGGCGGAAATCTGCCGGATGTCGGCGGCTTGTTCCGCAACCCGCAGCATGCGGCGACGTACACGCGCATTCTGGCTGAGGCTGAAGCCGGCGGTGGCGGGCGCGAAAAAGAAATCGAGCGCGCGCGCCGGGCCTGGAGCCAGGGCTTCGTCGCCGATGCAATCGATCGGTTTTGCCGCGACACCGACGTGATGGACGTTTCCGGCCGCCACCACCGCGGCGTGTTGACGGGGCAGGACATGGCCACTTGGCAGCCGACGATCGAAGAGCCGGTCGGTCTCGAATATGGCCGTTATCGGGTGCTGAAACCCGGTCCGTGGACACAAGGTCCCGTGCTGTTGCAGATGCTGGCGCTGCTCAGGGGCTACGACCTCGACAAACTTTCTCCGGCCGATCCCGAATTGCTCCACCTTTGGATCGAGTGCGCCAAGCTCGCCTTTGCCGATCGCGAGGCCTTTTACGGCGATCCCAAGTTCGCGCCCGTCCCCATGGAGACGCTCCTGTCAGAGGCCTACAACGCCGAGCGACGCACGCTCATCGGCGAGACCGCCTCGATGCAGCAGCGGCCCGGCACCATCCCCGGCTATGGCGGCGCCGTGATCATGAAGGGGATCGCCGACGGCCGCGAGGCGGTTTCGAGTTCCGGCGCCGGCGAGCCCACCGTTGGCCGCATGGGGCAATCCAGAGGTGACACCGTCCACGTCGATATCATCGACAAAGCCGGCAACATGTTCACGGCCACGCCGTCGGGAGGGTGGCTGCAATCGTCGCCCGTCATTCCGGCGTTGGGCTTCCCGCTCGGCACGCGCGCGCAGATGTTCTGGCTCGATGAGGGCCTGCCGGGCAGCCTCGCGCCGGGCAAGCGCCCCCGTTCCACACTGTCGGTCGGCATGGCGCTGCGGGATGGCAAACCGTACATGTCGTGGGGCACACCCGGAGGCGATCAGCAGGACCAATGGAGTTGCCAATTGTTCTTGCGTCACGTCCATTCGAAGATGAACCTGCAGGAAGCCATCGACGCGCCTGCGTGGCACATCGAGCATTTCCCGGCGTCGTTCTGGCCCCGCGCGGCGCGCCCCGGCGTCGTCGTCGTCGAAGGCCGCATTCCGAAGGCAACGATCGACAATCTCCGCAAACGTGGCCACACCGTCGAGGTCGGCGGCGACTGGTCCGAAGGCCGCCTGACTGCTGCCTCGCAGGATGGCGTCCGCCGCCGCGCCGCCGCCAACCCGCGCGGCATGCAAGCGTATGCCGCGGGGCGCTAAGTTTGAACGCGAGCCACCTCTCACTCCGCTTCGGCAGCACAGAATGACCCTCGCAACATTGGACCACCACATGTCAGCCATCGAAACGATCCGCGGATACCAAGGTGAACTGGCGGCCATCCGCCGCGACTTCCACGAACACCCCGAGATCGGCATGGAGGAGGTGCGCACGGCCGACATTGTCGCCAAGCTGCTCGCCAGCTGGGGCATCGAGGTGCACCGCGGCGTCGGCAAGACAGGCGTCGTAGGCGTGCTGAAGCGCGGCGAGGGGAAGCGGATCGGGCTGCGCGCCGACATGGACTGCCTACCCATGGAAGAGCAGACGAACCTGCCGTACCGCAGCAAGACGCCCGGCAAGATGCACGCTTGCGGGCACGACGGCCACACCACCATGTTGCTTGGCGCCGCGCGCTACCTCGCGCAGTCGAAAAACTTCAGGGGCACGGTGAACTTCATCTTCCAGCCGGGTGAGGAAGGCATGGGCGGCGCCCTCGCCATGCTCGGCGACAAGCTGTTCGAGCGCTTTCCGTGCGACGAAATCTATGCCTTGCACAATCGCCCGAACATGCCCCTGGGCCAGTTCGCCCTTCGCAAAGGGCCTTCTGCGGCGGGTGGCGCCTTTTTCGACATCAAGATCACCGGCGTAGGCAGCCATGGTGCCAGGCCCGAAGCGGGGATCGATCCGGTTCTCGTCGCGGCCCACGTAACGACGGCGCTGCAGTCGATCGTTTCGCGCAACATCAAACCGCTCGACACGGCGGTGCTCAGCGTCACTCGTATCGTCGGCGGCGATGCCTACAACGTCATCCCGCAGACAGCGACGCTGTCCGGCACCACCCGCGCGTTCTCCAGCGCTGTGATGAAGGAGATGGAGAACAATGTGCGGCGCATCGCCAAGGGCGTGGCACAAGGCTTCGGTGCCGAGGCAGAAGTGGACTATCGCGTGATCTTCGCACCCCTGATCAACTCGGCGCACGAGACGGACGCCATTGCAGACGCCGCCGCGTCGATTGTTGGCGAGGCGAATGTCGAGCGCGACAAGGAGCCGGGCATGGGCTCGGAGGATTTCAGCTTCATGATGGAAAAAGTGCCTGGCGCCTACATCCAGGTTGGCAACGGCCCTAGCGCAGACCTGCACAACCCGGCCTACAGCTTCAACGACGACTGTACGCCCTATGGCGCTGCAATGTTTGCGACCCTGATCGAGCGGCGACTGGTACCCACAATCGCAGGGTCGCCCCCCACGGCCGCCCGCAGCGTCGCGCACCTCGCCCGGAGCTGAGCTACGACCGTCGGCG
>JANYHP010000191.1 GCA_025359005.1 Hyphomicrobiaceae bacterium
CCGCCGCCGTTCCACCAGTTCGAGACGCTGCCGATCATCAAGGCAACGGAACACCACTGAGACACGGATCGGGCACCCAACGGGTGCCCGATTTGTTTGAGGGGCGCGTGGCTCTGCTTAAGGCCAGCACCTGAACACACCGACGCAAAAAGGCCGTTGCGCCGCATTGTCCAGTTCATAAGGGTGTGCCAATCGTGCAGGCATAAATTTTCACGTTACGAACGATGTCGCGGCGTCAACCATGATCGATGTCAATGTCCAGCCAACGCTGCCAAATGCCACCGCCATCGGCGGTGACGTCGGCGACTATTTCGCGTTGCTGAAGCCGCGCGTGATGTCGCTGGTGATCTTCACGGCGCTGGTTGGCATGGTGGCGGCGCCAGGGCCGCTCAACCCGATCATCGCGGCCGTCGGCTTGCTGTGCATCGCGGTTGGCGCCGGCGCGTCGGGCGCGCTCAACATGTGGTATGATGCTGACATCGACGCGCGCATGGCGCGCACCGCTGCACGCCCAATTCCGCGGGGGCAGGTCACGGCTGATGAAGCGCTGACCTTCGGTACGATCCTTTCAGTGTTCGCGGTAGTGACGCTCGGCCTGCTGGTCAATTGGGTGTCGGGTGCGATCCTGGCGTTCACGATCTTCTTCTACATCGTCGTCTATACCATGTGGCTGAAGCGGCGGACGCCACAGAACATCGTCATCGGCGGCGCCGCGGGGGCATTCCCACCGTTGCTCGGTTGGGCGACCGTGACCGGTACGGTCAGCTTGGACAGCGTGTTGCTGTTCGCCATCATCTTCTTGTGGACACCGCCGCACTTCTGGGCGCTGGCGCTCTATCGCTGCCGCGACTACGAACGCGTGGGCGTGCCGATGCTGCCAGTCGTCGCCGGCGCCGACGAAACCCGCCGGCAGATTCTGCTTTATGCGTTCGCGTTCGTCGCTGCGAGCCTTACGCCCTACGCCATCGGGCTCGGCGGCGTGTCGTATCTGGCGACCGCGACTGTCCTGGGTATCGTGTTCCTGGCGTTGAGTGCCAGTGTTTACCGAACCCGCGAGGGACGCGAGGCGGACGTGGTGGCCAAGCGCCTATTCCTGTTCTCGATCCTGCATCTGTTCGCGCTGTTCGCGGTGCTGCTGGTTGAGCATATCGTCGCGCGGGTGATGGCGTGAGTGAGCCCACCGCCAAACCGACACTCGTACAGTGGTTCCGGCAGCGGCCGTGGATCGCGGTTGCACTGTCGACGGTCATTTGGGTCTTCTCGGCTTTCAATCGCGGGCGCGGCAACAATCTGACGCTGTTCTGGGCTGCGACGGCGGCCGTGCTGATTTCGCTGCTGCTGTTCGGCTCGCTCAAGGCCGCCGACTACATCAGCGGCGCAGAGACCGAACCGCTGCGCCGCCAGCGCGCGCGCAACATCGCGATTGCGGTGGCGCTTGGCGGGTTGGTGGCGTTGTTCTATCTGGCAACCATCGCCCGCCTTGGGCCAAACGTGTTCAATCGGCCGATCTGATGTCTGAAACCCCCGCTGTGAACACGCCTGCAACACCCAACCGCCGCAGCCATGTGCCCGTCGCGGTGCTGTGTGGCGGGCTGGCCGCCGGGATGATCGGCTTGGCATACGCGTCCGTGCCGCTCTATCGGTTGTTCTGTCAGGTTACCGGCTTTGCCGGAACCACCCAGCGCGTCGCCGCGCCAAGCAGCGTCGTCAGCGATCGGCTGGTCACAGTTCGCTTCGACGCCAACATTGCGCCAGGCCTGCCGTGGACGTTCGAAGCGGTCTCCATGCCCATGACGCTGAAGCTCGGGGAAACGGCGATCGCCACCTATCGTGCAACGAGCACCGCGGCGATGCCCACTGTCGGCACCGCGGCCTATAACGTGGTGCCGGACCAAGCCGGGAGTTTCTTCAACAAGCTGGCCTGCTTCTGCTTCACCGAGCAGACACTGGCGGCCGGGCAAACCGTCGACATGCCGGTGCAATTCTTTGTCGATCCGGCCATGGCCACCGATAGCGACGGGCGGCGGATCGGCGAAATTACGCTGTCGTATACCTTTTTTCCCGTCAAGCCCGCGAAAAAGAGAGTTGCGGCCGGAGCCGTCGATGCTAACTAATCGACGAGACGGGGAATCCTGACACAGTGCCGCAGGCAACAGTCGCGCGGTGGGGGTGAAATCATGCGGCGACCGTCGTAGAACGGGCGTCGATCTGGGGATAGCGGAGGGGCACATGGCCGACAGCCACGCCAACAAAAATCACGATTACCATCTCGTCAATCCGAGCCCGTGGCCGCTGACCGGTTCGATCGGGGCGTTCATCATGGCGGTTGGCGCCATCATCCTGATGCGCTCGCTCGGTACGGGGCAGGGCTTGTTCGGCATTCGCGGACCGGCCGTGTTCTTCCTCGGTACCATGATCGTGCTCGGCACGATGATCCTGTGGTGGCGCGATGTGATCAGCGAAGCCAAGCACGGCGATCATACGCCGGTGGTGGCGCTGCATCTGCGCTATGGCATGATCATGTTCATCGCCTCCGAGGTGATGTTCTTCGTCGCCTGGTTCTGGGCCT
>JANYHP010000217.1 GCA_025359005.1 Hyphomicrobiaceae bacterium
GCGTCGTCGTGATCGACACCCGTACGGCTCCGTGCGAGCTCGAAGCGATGCAGGACGCGGGCGTCGTCGGCATCCGCGTCAATCTCAACACGGGCGGCGCCAACAATGATCCCGCCATCGGCCGCGAGCGGTTTGCCGCCGCCGTCAAACGCGTGCGGCCACTCAAGTGGCACATCCAGATGTATACCAATCCGGCCACCATCTCCGCCCTCAAGGAGCAGATCATGGCGTCGCCGGTGCCGGTGGTGTTCGACCATTTTGGCGGCGCGAAAGGCAATCTTGGCGTCGAGCAACCGGGCTTCGCCGACCTGCTTGACCTCGTGCGGGCGGGAAAGGCGTACGTGAAGATCTCCGGCGCCTATCGTTCGTCGAGCCGCGCGCCCGATTACGCCGATATGGAGCCGCTGGCCAAGGCGTTGATCGCGGCCAATCCAGCGCGGATCGTGTGGGGCACCGATTGGCCGCATCCGAACTCCGCGCCGCCCAAAGAACGGCCGCTTGCCGAGGTCACGCCGCTCTATCAGATGGATGATGGTGCTCTCGCCAACCTGCTGGCCCAATGGGCGCCGAGCGCTGCCTTGCGCGAACAGATCCTCGTCGACAACCCGGAAGACCTTTACGGCTTCTGATCGCCTGCTCTGTTTCGAGCCGTCGCGCGCGCGTGGCTGCGGCCCAGCCATGACGCCGCGTGGGCTTTGCCCGGGACGCGGCTCGGCGTAGTGTCTCGTTCCCTGCCAGCAGCTGGACGAGGTTCTCATGCATCCCCTGTCGAATTACGCGGCGCGTGACGTCGAAGCGCTGCTCCACCCGACCACTAATCTTTTCACCCATCGTGCGACCGGCCCGCTGATGCTGGAGAAGGCCGAGGGCATCTACATTTACGACACGCAGGGCAAGCGCTACATTGAAGGGCTGGCGGGCCTGTGGTGCACGGGGCTCGGCTACGGCAACCAGGAGATCGTCGAGGTTGCGCGCCAACAGATGTCGAAGCTGTCGTTCACGCATCTGTTCGGTGGCCGCAGTCACGAGCCGGCGGTGGAGCTGGCCGAGAAGATCAAGCAGCTGGCGCCGTGCCCCACGTCAAAGGTGTTCTTCACCTCTTCGGGCAGCGAGACCAACGACAGCCAGATCAAGCTTGCTTGGTACTACAATAACGCCATGGGGCGGCCGAAGAAGAAGAAAATCATCTCGCGCATGCGCGGCTATCACGGCGTCACCATTGCGTCGGCCAGCCTCACGGGATTACCAGTGTTTCATGCCGATTTCGATCTGCCGATCGCCGGCATCCTGCACACCGATTGCCCGCACCATTATCGTTACGCCGAGGTCGGCGAGAGCGAGGCGGACTACGCCACGCGTCTGGCGGCGAGCCTGGAAGCGATGATCGAGCGCGAGGGGCCGGAGACGATTGCTGCGTTCATTGCCGAGCCGATCATGGGGGCTGGCGGCGTCGTCGTGCCGCCCGACACTTATTTCCCGAAGATCCAGGCGATCCTCAAGAAGCACGACATCGCCTTCATCGCCGACGAAGTGATCTGCGGATTTGGGCGCACGGGCAACTGGTGGGGCTCGCAGACGTTCGGCGCTGAGCCCACCACCGTCTCGATGGCCAAGGGCATCACATCCGCCTATTTCCCGCTCGGCGCGCTGACAGTGCCGGAAAACGTCTATGAGGCGATGGTACAGGAGAGCAAGAAGCTCGGCGTCTTCGCGCACGGCTTCACCTATTCCGGCCATCCGGTCGGTTGCGCCATCGCCAACGCAACCATTGGAATTTACGAGCGCATCGACATCGTCGGCCATGTGCGCAAAGTCGCGCCGACCTTCCAGAAGCGGCTCAAAGGATTGCTCGAGCATCCGCTCGTCGGCGAAGCGCGGGGCGCCGGCCTGATCGGCGGGCTCGAACTGGTTTCCGACAAAAAGACGAAGCAGTCGTTCGACGGCAAGATCGGCCTTGGGGCCAAAGTGGTGGCGTTGGCGCAGGCCGAGGGCCTGATCTGCCGTGCGGTGGCCGGCGATACGATCGGGCTATGCCCGCCGCTGATCATCAAAGACGACGAGATCGGCGCGATGTTCGACATGGTCGAACGCGCCTTGAACGGCGCACACGCCTGGCTCAGAAAGGAAGGGCATCTGGGCTAAGTACGCACCGTCGCCGACGGTTGGTCAGCGAGTCGACACCTGTGTCACGCCGTGTACGCACTCTTTGTAGAAGGAACTGTAGTGCGTGCCGAGCGAGCACGCGGCCTTGGCCGTCTTATGGCCGAACAGGCTGAAGGCGTCGCGATTGCCTGCGCGCGGCGACGCGCTCGCCGACGCCATGATGGCGATCGACATCACCACCATCATCGTCAGGATTCCGGGACCCTTCATGGCGCGCCTCCGCTGGTGCCTCTTGCGGGCAACTCAAACCTACCAAAGACCTGTTAACCGGCTCTTCACTGCAAAAGCAAGCCAAGACCCGGCTCGTGGCAGGGCAATCGCACAAGACCTCAGTCATCCCCTCTCCCCGTTTTTTCAACGGGGAGAGGGGACTGCAAGGCCTAATGCGATACCCCTGCGGCTCGTGGAGCAACCGAATAGGACTTCGAAGGCCCGGGACCGTCCGCTGCTCGGTCTCTATCGCGGGCGTGACTGTCAACGCGATGTGCGAGTTTTGGTCGCCCTCTGAGACGGCGAATGAGCGCGGTCGTCTCAAGGATACAGTGCCGTCCGCTGCCAGTCGTTCGCTGCTGCGGTACGGCGGAAGACCAGCCGCTGATGCAAGCGGTAGGGCCGATCGTGCCAGAACTCGATCTCCAGGGGCGTCAGGCGAAAGCCCGGCCAATGGGGCGGTCGCGGGATATCGCCGTCGCCGAATTTCGCGGTCATCTCGGCCACGGCGTTTGCAAGCGTGGCGCGGGTGGCAAGCGGGCGTGACTGCGCCGACGCCCAGGCGCCGATGCGCGACTGGCGCGGCCGTGTCGCAAAATAGGCGTCTGCTTCGGCCGGTGTGACACGGCTCACCGTGCCGCGGATGCGCACCTGGCGGCGCAGCGATTTCCAGTGAAACAGGAGCGCCGCCTTGCCTGCGCCAAGCAGTTCACGGCCCTTGGCGCTCTCGGCGTTGGTGTAGAAAACGAAGCCGCGGTCGGCGGCACTGTCTGCCGCGTCGAGGCCCTTCAGCAGCACCATGCGCACGTTGGGCAGACCGTCGGCGTCGACGGTCGCCAGCGCCATCGCATTGGGATCGTTCATCTCGCGCGGGGTCGCGTCGGCAAGCCATTGCTCGAATAGGCCAAAGGGGTCGGTTGCGCCAGAGAAGTCCGGCGCCGCCTCCGCTTCGGTGGCATTGGGGCCTGTCGTGAAAACGCTCATGGGCGACACCTGTGGCGATACCTGCGCGCGAAAAGATCGAATGCGTTCGGCTGCGGCGGAGCCGCCAACGCCGACGCATCCTTTATCACTTTTTTAACTGTGTTTGCCCACTCTCTGTGCTGTCGCAGGCCGCGCGCGGTCGGGCGGCAGTCGTGTTCGTCGACGTGCGTTGGTAGGGTGGTGCGTATGATCTGGGATTCCGTGCATCGAATGCTCGCGGTCTTGTGGGCATCGAGCGTGATATTTGCGTCCGCCAGCCTCGTCGATGGTGGCCCAGCAAATGCCGCCGACGAAGACCAGGCCATCTCGCGGACTCCACCGCCGGTTCGCACGCTCCCCGACGTGCCCGTCGCCCTCGACGACAGCGACGCGGCCACGGCGCTTGATGCCATCCGCATCGCGCTCGCCGAAGTGAGCGATGGCGGCAGCTACGTCTGGCATCGCCGCGACGGCCGGCTGTCGGGCATGGCGCAGCCCACGTCATCGTTCAAGGATGCGTCCGGCCAGCCGTGCCGGCATCTGGTGGTGATGCTCAACACGCCTGATCGCTCGCGCAAGGTGGAGGGCATCGCCTGCCGTTCGGCCGACATGCGCTGGCAGCTGGCGGGCTAAGGTCCCGCGCTCAGGCGATGCCGAGGTCGGCCAGCTTCAAGGCGTGATGATCGGCGCCGACGTCGGCTATGTTGATGCCCTTGAGGATGGCGGTGTCGTGCCACGTCCCGGCGCCGAGCGTCTGGATCATGGCTGAGTGGCTGCCGTCCGGGTAGAGCATGTCGGAGACGCGGACCACTTGGTCGTAGGTGGCATTCTTGATGCCCTGCCCTTTGAGGAAGTCGGACATGTCGAGGCGGTCTTCGCCGATATGGAAATCGGTGATGGTATCGACGTGCCCGACGGCGACGTATTTCTTCATCCAGGAGTAGGTGTCGACGCCGAGGCCGCCGGTGACTGTGTCGCCGCCATTTTCGCTGTAGTAGCGGTCGTTGCCCGCGCCGAACACGTAGGTGTTGGCGGTGTTGGCTTGCCCGTGCACGTCGTTGCCGTAGTTGGTGCCGATGAGGCTGTTGAAGCTCTTGGCGATGTAGGTGTAAAGGACGGCGCCGCTATTGGGATCGAGCAGTGTGGCCGTGTAGAGGTCCTGGTCAATGACCAGTTTGCCCACGAGATGGGAGAAGTCGACCGTGTCGTTGCCGCTGCCGCCATCCAGCGTCTGGTTGCCGTAGCCGGCGATCAGGGTGTCGTCGCCGCTGCCGCCGTAGAGTGACTGCGTGCCATTGCCCGCCACGAGGACGTCGTCGCCGGCATTGCCGTTCAAGGTCTGAATGCCGTTGCCAGCGTAGATCCAGTCATTGCCGGAGTTGCCGGTCCACGTGAGATTGTCGCCGTCGATGCCATAGATGATTTTTGCAACACCAGCTGTCATCACAAACTCCCAGTCCGAGGCGCAAAGCGCCGCTACACAATCTGTTTCAAATTCGAGCCGTTTTCGAATTAGCATTGAGCGACTTGCGAAAACCTTGCCAAAATGCCTGCAATTTTAGGCAAGTTGCGTTGGCTCAAAATCTCGGTAAATTTTGCAGGTCTGCGATTGTCGTGGTTTTCAACAGGCGGAAGGGTAATGCTGCCTTCCGTCTCGCGAATCGGCTACGCTGTGCGCTGGAGACCTGTGCGCGTCGCGTACGTCTGATGTTTCGCCGGTGCCTTTTGACGCCGTGCAGACAGGAAAGCGAAGCCCATGGCACACGCAGACATTCACAAATCGTCGGAAGCGAGCACACGGATGGGCCTCAAAGCGCCGGGAATGCTGACATTCCTTTTCTCCTTCATCGTGGTGATGGCGGTCATCTTCGCGCGCTTCTTCGACGCGAAGATTCCAGGCCTCAACCAATACACTGAGTTCATCGGGTTGATTCTCGCCTATGGCGCCCTGGCGCTGGGCTGCATGGTCCGCGGGCTTTAAGTCCGGCGGACACGCAGGGTCGGCCGCCGGCTTGACCTTTACCGCGATCCGGTTTCTACGTCGGCCCGTCAGCCGGCCGGACGGTCGCTGTGCTGCGCTGCGTGTCGCAAGACAAACGGGCGCGGAGCGGAGGAAAGTCCGGGCTCCATGGATGAACGGTGGCGGCTAACGGCCGCCGGGGGCGACCCCAGAGACAGTGCCACAGAAAACGAACCGCCACAGGTGCAAGCCTGCGGTAAGGGTGAAAAGGTGGGGTAAGAGCCCACCGCGTTTCCGGTAACGGGGACGGCATGGCAAACCTCACCGGGAGCAAGACCAAATAGGGGTGAGCAGCGTGACGCGGGCAACCGCGGGCACGCGGTCTATCCAGGCTTCTCACCCGGGTTGGTTGCTTGAGGTGCGGCGCAAGCCACATCCCAGACGAATGACCGTCGCGGGGCGCAAGCTCCAGACAAAACCCGGCTTACAGGCCGGCTGACATTTTGCCACTTTTTATTCAGGCGTGTCCCCTGCGCTCCTGCGCCCGCGCAACCGCCCGGCGGATCGACTGAATCGAAATGCCTTCGTTGCCGAAGTTCATGCCCATCCGGCCGCCGAGGCAGGCACGGCCGTGGTATTCGTTGAACCCTTCATGGTGCAATCCCACGACTCTCCAGTCCTTTGTTTCAAACACTGGGCTGCCCGAGTTTCCCGGCTGCGTCGGCGCCCGGTAGTGCAGAAAAACGGGATCGTCGTCGTTGGCGTCGCGGCCGCCGATGTCGATCAGGACGCCATTCGCCCCGTCGATACTTCCCACCACCGATAGGGACAGCGGCCCGCCGAGTGGACAGCCGATGACGCTGACTGTGCTGGGTTTGCTAGTCGTCGGATTCTTGGGGTCTTCGGCTGTCAGGTTTGTCCCTTTCGGGAAGAATTCGAGCGTGCTCAGTCGATCCACGTCGCCTTTGACGCGGACGATCGCCACGTCGAAGGCCGTCGGTCGGCTGAGGAACCGTGCCGGGCCTTCGAGATGCAGTGCCGACCCGCCGGCGGCTTGCAGCACGGCGCGCGCCGTGCCCGGCCGCAGGGGCGATTTTGGGTTATGCTCGTCGGGCCAGGCTTCGCAGCTGATCACGTGTGCATTCGTGATCAGGTAGACGCCATTGTCCCAGGCGTCGCAGATATCGCGGCCTCGGGCGAGAAATCCAGTGCCCCATGTCTTGCCGTTTTCGTCGACGATCGCGGCGATCGCCTGCGCGCGATTCAAGACCGTGGCGAGCAGTTTGACCTCCCAGAACGACGCATCCTTTCCGGTCATCGTCTCCTGCAGGCCCTCGTGCAGCGCTTCGTATTTTCGAGAACTCGCGACCTCGATCTGTTGGGCCAGGCTATCGCCGTTGAGGCTGAAGCGGCCATCTTCGCTGGCAATCTGCCTCGCCTTCAACAGCGCGAGGAGTTCCGCCTTGCCGCCATCGGCTGCGGTGATGCGCAGCACTTCCTCGAATTGCCGGGCAGTCGCGGTGCATTCGAATTGGTCGACGCCCGGGCGGGCCAGATATTCGCGCACATATTTGCCGGCGTTTTCGACATCGCCGGTCAGCAAATAGGCTTCTGCCAATGAGGCCAATCCCCACTGGTCGGCCTTTTTTGCCTCAACGTTGCGCAGTTGCTCCGCGATGATGTCGCCGGCGATTGTCTGGTAGGTGTCTGGGCTGAGCGTGAGCAGTTCCGCGTGCTTGTCCTGCTCGGCAATGCGGAGCAGTGCGGCCAGATTGACGCCGTGCCAGTGCTCAGCGCCTGGTGCGCCCGTCCGGTAGATTTTTCCGTATTGTTCGATCGCCGTGCGCAGATAGCGCTTGTAGGTGTCGCGCGCGGTGACCGATGCCGCTGCAGACCGAACGTTGTCGACGTAAATCTGCTTGTTGGCGCGACCGAGCAGGCCGCACATTTCCTTGTACTCGAAGCCGTCGGGGGACGTCTCCGGCGCGTGCGGGTGCTTTTCTTCGAGCGTCTTGACCGCCGCTTCCAGCAACGTCATCGCCGCGTGCACCTGCCCCTGGTCGATCAGGGCCTGCGCATAAAGCTTCTTCATGGTGAAGTCGCCGGGGAACAAGGTGATTGCGCGGTCACCGGTCTTGGCCAGGTATTCGAACAGCCGCTTTGATTTCAGCGCCTTCATAAGGCCTTTGAGGCGGTTTTGATCGATACTGACCGTGGGATCGGCGAGCAAGCCATAGACGGTCCCCCAGTTGGTCTGCAGATCGGTGCGATCGATTGGCGTTTTATTGAGTGCCGCATCGAGCCGGTCAAAAGCGCCACCTGCATCGGCGCCACCGAGTGCGCGCGCGCCAAGTGCCGCGCCACCGGCGAGTGCCACGACTAGGGCCACGGCCGACGTGCTGTTGAGACCCCGCCCATCGTCGCGAACCAGCTTGAGCAGCGTTCCCGCAAGGCTTTGGATTTGGGCCCAGTCGCCTTTCTCACTCGCCGCGGCAATGTCCCTGATGATGTCGTCCGTCGTCATGGCACTCTACCTCGCAGGAAACGGCACACAGTCGATTGGCGATGCCGGGCGCATGTTCAGTTTGCGCGCCAGACGTGTCTGTCGGCATGCATCATGGGACAGCACTACAAGACGCGAACCACCGCGACCCTTGGCGGAGCCGACGCGTCCGCCGTGGGCTTCGGCGCTGGGGGATCGGTCCTGGTCTCCGCTGCCGGTTGTGCGCGCGCTTGTGCTTGCGGCGGCGCCTCGGTGGCCCGGCTGTCGGCCAGTGCCGCTTTAAAGGTGCCGTCATGCAAGCGGTCCGTCCAGCGGATGCAGACCTGTCCGAGCACCGCGTCGGCGCCGCCGCCGGTCGTGCCGTTCAGCATCGGCGCGAGGCGGTCGTACAGCACCTCCGCAATCGGGCGGCTGACGATCGCCGGGATTGCCACGGTCGAGGTGATGATCGTTGAGAGCAGGTCGATGACGCGGTCCCGGTTGCCGCCGACTGCCGTCGCCAAAGCACTGCGAATTTTGTCGCGATCGATCTTGTCGCCGTCGGCATCGCCGCACATCACCTGATGCAGCGTCCGCTCCGTGCGATCGAGAATGCGGCCGCCACGGTCGACCAGCGATTTCCACATGTCGCCGGTGATCGATTCGTATTGTGGCAGCACGGGCGCCGTCAGCAGGGCGGCGTTGCCTTCCGCGCACTCCGCTCGCCGACCGATGTTGTAGAGGATCGCTTCGTAGGTATTGCCGCTCGCGCCGCCGCCAGCGACCGCTTCGGCAAGCGAACCGTCCGCATGTGTTTTCGCCGCCGATCCACTTGGAGGCGCAACAGGTGCCAGCACCGCAAGCTGCAGCGTCGCGTCGATGGCTGGCGAGAAGATGCCGTCGCCGGCCAGTTCGCCGAGCTTTTCCCGCTGGAACGTGATCAGCGCTCGCTTTGTCGCGGTGTCGAATACACCCGTCGTGTCAAGGGGGAGCGTCCGCTGCAACGCGGCGACGGTCGGCCCGCCGGAGCCTTGCCGCAGCCGCGTCAGCGACGCCGTGACGGCGCCATTGTTGCCCGCTCGCTGCTGGCTCCGCAGCATGGACGCAATGGCGGCCTCGTCGCCCGTCAGCAGCACATAGGAAAACAGCCGCCCATTGTCGGTGCCGGGTTCGCGTAGCCCAAGCGCTGAGCGGAACCCTGCGAACTGATCGGTGTAGACGCCATCGCGGAACGTGCCGCGCACGACCTGGCAACCGAACGACGAGAACTCAGCCGAGTGATAGGTGTTGTCGGCGAAGGCGGGATGGATGTTGTCCATGGGCCATTTGGCGCTGTCGTCGGCGATATCCCATTCGTCGGCCACGTCGTAGACGAGGTTCTTGCGCGTCCGTAGCACCGCGATCGGCCGCGCCTGTCGCAGGCACCCAAGGAACCGGCCCTTTGAGTGCGCGCCGACTTCGTAGCGATAGAAGCCGGTGGCGAGCAGGTTGCCCAAGGTTCCTGTCCGCTTGCAGTGCTCTACGGAGCCGCGATTTGGCACCGTCGAGGCCATGAAGCCGCTCAGTGTGCGCGAAACACTGTCGTAGACGCCGATGACGCAGCGGAAGTGCTGGTGGTCGGGCCGGCACGTCTTGAGCCGCAGCGCGTGGCGGCCCACTTGCGCAAATTTATCGTTGGGCGTTGCGACATCGAAATCCAGCGTTGTGCCGCGAAGGCCGAAGATGACGCGCTTTTCCTTGGCGCTTTGCGGCACGACATCGAACTGATTGGCCTTCAACAGCGTTTCGAAATCTTCCGCCGTGAAGAGAAATCCCGCGTCCTTGACGCGCGCCCGATCGTCGGCCAGCAGGTGGCGGTAGTCGGTGCTCAGCGTATCGTCTTCGACCCAGTGCACACCGGCCCAATCCGGACGGACGCTTTCCAGCGGTCCCTGATCGGGAACTGCTTCCGGCATCGGCGCGTCGGTGTAGTCAGCGTCCGACAGACCGGCGCCGTCGCCGTCGTGCTGGGGTGTGCCCGCGGCCATGGTGCCGACGCGCTCCTGCATCGGTGCATCCGCCGCCGACTGTTCAGCCGAGGCCACGACAAGCGGCGGGATCAGCGCCGGCCCGCGGCGCGTCTCGTTTTCTTGCGCGATCAGGCCCTTTTCGAACAATCGCGCCTCGGCCTCGCGGCGGCGTTGCAGGCCGGGCGTATCGGGCCAAAGACCCTTCATGTCGCGCAGGATCTTCGGCACGCGCTGCGGATCCTTGGCGCCGATCGCGCGCCTGATCTCCAGCATGCCCTCGCGCCGATTTCCGGTCGTACTCGGCCCGCGGTTGTAGACCAGCGAGATCAGCGCCCCGTAGCAGATCTTGTGCAGCTTCTCGACACCGGGAAAGGCCTGCTTGGTCTGCCCCGCGTAGCTCGGCAAAGTCGCCAGGTCGAAAACTTTGTTCGCTGCCGCCCAAGAGACAATGACGCTTCCGACGGAGCCGACCAAGTCGTGTGCACGCGCGCCTTTAGCACCGAGCACGCGTTTCAGCGCATCGACGTTTTCGGCTTGCAGGTAGGGTCCCCAATCCGCGGCAAATTCCTCTGGGCTGCAATACCCAAGGTCATACCCGATACCGATCGTCACGCCCGAAGCGCCCTGCGGCCAAGTCGGCCGCTCGTATTTCCGTTTGTACACGGCTTCACTGGTAACCTCGAAGTCGACGATCAGGTCGTGCGCTTCAAGAGCGATCGTTTTCGCGTCCTCACGGTCGGCATCGGTCACCTTTCGGCGCGACGGCGGCGCGGCTTCTGCGTAGCCGTCCTCGGCGCCGTCTGCATAGCGTTCGCGATAGGCGTAGTTCTGGTCGCTATCGGATTCCGTCGGCAAGATGCCTTCAAAATAATCGTCAGGACGTTCCGTTGTCATAAATACTTACCCCGACACGAAATTGAGACCTGCACGCAGCAACCCTGGGCATGCAAAAATTCGAGGGGCCGTTGACTGGACTGCAAGGCCCAACATGACACCGCCACCCCGCAATTCCGAGGCATGTGTCGCCATCAGCTTACTCGACACAGGGTCCGGCGCAAGTCCTGCCATCAAGTCCTGCCATCAAGTCCTGCCATGACGACGTGTCACTCCGATATATCATAACGCCGACGGGCACGTGCCTTGGACTTGACGTCGATCAATCAGGTGGCGGTAAGCCCGGTTCGAAAATGCGATTGTGCGAAACACCTTGATCATCGTCATGACAGATAGCACAGTACGCCGTACGTGATGCAGGCCTATTGCGATATTCAAAATGCGACGCCTCCGGACCGCCGAAGGTCCTCGTGATGCAAGAGCGCTCCACGAGATATGACAGGCCTCGGCGGTTGCTGATTTGAAGAGTGGATGAGTTTTTCATGAGCACCGGTCCCAGTTGGTTGTCGCGGTTGTTCGGTGGCGGCGCCGGGGGCGCTGGACGTTTTCGTCGCCGGGGGTTTTTTAGCGGTGGCGTGCGGCGTGGCAATCGCTCCAAGATCGATCTCGGTGGGCGCCGCTACCAGGAAGGCGTTGACGCAGATCTGGTGCCGGGGCCTCGCCTCGCGCCGGTGCGCAGCTGGGCCTATCAGCTACAGGGAATTTCCGCCGAGACCGTTGCCAAATGCGACGCCGACGTCGTGGTCATCGACAGCTCGTCTGACGGCAGCGTGGCGGGCATGTTCAAGGCCGAGGACATCGCCCGCATGAAGGCGCGCCCCGGGGGCGGCTCGAAGAAGATCATCTGCTACATGAGCATCGGCGAGGCCGAGGAGCAGCGCTTCTACTGGGACAGTTCGTGGGTGCGCAACCGAGCCCCGTCGCCAAAGGCGCCGTCCTGGCTGGCCGACCTCAACGGCGAGGGCTGGGAAGGCAATTTCAAGGTCAAGTTCTGGGATCCCGCGTGGCAGGCCATCATCATCGATCGGCCGGATTCGTTTCTCAATCAGATCGTCCGTGTCGGCTTCGACGGCGTCTATCTCGACATCATCGATGCCTATGATTTCTGGATGGACAGTGACCGCGGCCGTGCCCGCCGCCCGACAGCGGATGCAGAAATGGTCGCGTTCGTGCGCCGCATCGCCAGCCACGCGCGCGACACCCTGAAGAAGCGGGACTTTGCCGTCGTGCCGCAGAATGGCGAGCCGCTGCTCAAGTATCCGGAATATCGGGCCGCCATATCCGCCATCGGCAAGGAAGACATTCTCTATCGGATGACCGGCAAGGCCAACCGCACGCCCCAGCTCGCCGCGAACGACAAGGACGAGGTCGCCAAGATCATCAGCGATGTGCGGCTGGCTGTTGCCGATCGCATCCCGGTGCTTGCCGTCGAGTACCTGCGCGATCGTGATACTGACGCGAAGAAGATACCCGACGCGCTGCGGACACTGCGATCCTATGGCCTTGTGCCACATTTCGGCAAACGGTTGCTTGGTGAGTTGAGTCCGGTGGAGACGCCGGTGCCTTCGGGCCCGGCGCTGGCCTGACGGGTGTGGGATCGAGTGCGCATCGCTGCGCGTGAATGACGGGAGGGCAACGATGAGCAGGCTTGTCGAGGCACGGCGTCCAGCACGGGCGGCTGGAAACCATCAGGAAAGCCTGGGCGGCGACGACGGCGGTGCGGGGGGCGACAATTTCATCGATCGAGTGGTGAAATACATTCCTGGCGAGATACTCGCCGCCTATATGACGTTGGATCGGGTCGTCGCCAAGGATGCCGCGGAGATCAAGGAGGCGCTCATCGGCGTGGTGCAGCCGCTGCTCACCATCCGGCAATCCTTCGACTACTATCTGCCGCACATTCTCTTCTTCGGTCTTTTGATAGCGACGCCGCTCTACATCTATGGCTACGCGCGGCTCTACGCGAAGGATGCGCCGTGGCGGCTCCAAGCCTTCGTCGCCATGATTGCGTTCGCTGTCTGGGCCTATGCCATGCGCGGCAGCTACTTCGTCATGAACGACTACTTCGTCGACAAGTATGCGGCCCTGCTGGTGCCGTTCTTCACGATTGCGAGCGGTTTTTTTCGACCGGCGGGAAGCACGGGCGTTGATCTGCCAGCAGCGCCTGTAAGCGGTGCCGTGGTGGCGCCGTCGCAAGTTACGAAAAGTACCAGCCCCATCACCAAGAGAGAATTTGTCGCCAACAGTCTAGCGTCTGGCTCCGTTGTTCGCCCGTTATAGGTCTTAAAAGCGCGTCAGCAGAAACACGGCTTTTTCGCCGAGCAGGTTGTGGGTGGTGAGGGGGAGCCAGGTGCCGAGCTGGTGGCCGGAGACGTTGAAGGCCACCTTGCGTTCGACGCGCGCGCCGATCCGGCCGCACAGCGTCGCGAAGTCGGTGATTGTGCACAAATGGCCGTTGGGGCTGTCGTACCATTGATCCGGTAGATTCTCCGTCACCGGCATGCGGCCATGGAGCAGCAACTGCTGGCGCACCTTCCAGTGGCCGAAGTTCGGAAACGACACGATCGCATGGCGCCCAATGCGCAACAGGTGTTCCAGCACCTCGCGCGGCTTGCGGGTGGCCTGGATGGTCAGCGACAGGATTGCATAGTCGAACGCAGCATCGGGGTAGTCGGCGAGATCGCGATCGGCGTCACCCTGGATGACCGATAGTCCGCCCGCCACGCAGGCCTTGACGCGTCCTGGATCGACCTCGATGCCGCGGCCGTCAACTTGCCGCCGCCCGGCCAGGAGATGCAGGAGGGCACCGTCGCCGCAGCCGACGTC